>JALONF010000269.1 GCA_025455085.1 Ignavibacteriaceae bacterium | reverse complement strand
GTTCGGGACTATTCTGGAAAATGTAGTTTACGATCCTGTCAGCCGTCACATTGATCTTGATGATGATATAATCACAGAGAATACAAGATGTTCATATCCAATTGATTTTATTCCCAACGTTGTTAAAGAAGGATACATCCACAAACATCCAAAGAATGTAATATTTCTGACTTGAGATTGAATCCAGAACAAGCACAATATCATTTTATAAGCGGTTACACTTCAAAGATTGCAGGAACAGAAATCGGACTTGGCATCGAACCGCAAATAACTTTCTCAGCTTGTTTTGGTGGACCATTTATGGTTCGTCATCCTTATGACTATTCTCAGATGCTGAAGGAAAGAATGCTCAAGCACAAAGCAAATGTCTGGTTGGTTAACACCGGTTGGGTTGGCGGAAGATTCGGAGTTGGAAAGCGCATCAGCATTCGTCACACAAGAAATCTCTTAAATGCTGCTCTTGATGGCAAGCTTGATAACGTAAAATATAGAAAAGATAGATTGTTCGGATTTGAAGTGCCACTCTCCTGCCCTGATGTTCCAGAAGATGTTCTCGAACCATCAAACAGCTGGGGAAATAAAGATGAATACTGGAAAAAATACGATGCACTTGCCGCAAGGTTTGTAGAAAACTTCAAGCTCTTTGCGGATGGAACTGCAGAAGAAGTTAAGAAAGCTGGACCGGTGAGGTTGAAAGCTTAGAATGAATTGTCATTCCTGCGAAAGCAGGAATCCAAATTATTAAGACGGGTCGATGACCCGTCTTTTTTATTTTACAATAAAAATAATGTTGATAATATTATTTCTATAAGTTAAGTTTGAATAAAACCAAAGGCAAAAAATGGAATACAGAAATATTATCACAATGAGTCCAGGGAAAAGAAGTGGAAAACCATGTATTAGAAATTTGAGAATTACTGTTTACGATATATTGGAATATCTTGCTTCTGGAATGTCCATCGAACAGATTTTAAGCGATTTCCCCGAGTTAACAAAAGAAGACATTTACGCTTGTCTTAGTTTTGCCGCCGACAGAGAAAAAAGATCAATCAATCTTTCTCAATGAAAATTTTACTTGATCAAAATCTGTCTTATAAACTTTGCTCAAAGCTCAGGGATATATTTCCTGAAATAATTCACACAACGGAAGTTTCATTAGAAACCGCAACTGACGAAGAAGTCTGGCTTTATGCAAAACTTAATTCTTGTGTTTTGATTTCGAAGGATTCTGATTTCATTGAAAAAGCAGTGATAAAGGGACATCCACCAAAAATCATCTGGATAAAAACAGGAAATTGTTCAACGACCAAAATTGAATTATTATTGCGGAAGAATCAGAGATTGATTGAAGATTTTATTGCGGAAAAAGAAAACTCGGTATTAACAATTTCTTAAATATCAAAAAGATTTCGTCACTTTCTGCAAGCCATTAAGACGAGTCAATGACTCGTCTTTTAATTTTAAAAATTTTTTCTTATTTAGTTACATAAAAATTTATTCAAAGGAGTAAACAATGATTGAAACATTAACCCAACTTTTCCTCAGAGATCTCGAAAAACTAAAAACTGAAATATCTTCCTTCAAAGACGAAAAGAAAATCTGGGAGCTATCCGGAGACATAAAAAATTCGGCCGGAAATCTTTGTCTTCATCTTTGCGGAAACCTTCAACATTTTATTGGTGCAGTGCTTGGTAATTCCGGTTATGTGAGAAACCGCGATGCTGAATTCAGCAGAAAGAATGTTACTATCCGCGATTTAGTGGCTGAAATTGAATTAACATCGAAGGTTTTACAAGAAACATTTGTCAAATTAAGCGAAGATGATCTTCAAAAAATTTATCCTATCAATGTCTTTGGCTATGAAATGACAACAGAATATTTGTTAACTCATATGGCTGCACATCTCAACTACCATCTTGGACAAATCAATTACCACAGAAGATTGTTGGATATTTAGTTAGAGTTAGATAAATCCACAATCCAAAAAATATCATTTAGCTTAAGCCCTTCACAAATATTTGGTTTTATTTTTTAATAGGCTATTTTTGAGTGCTTTATCTTGTAAATCTAATTTTAAATTACTTAAAGAAAACGGAGGTACTCAATGAAAATGCTACAAGAATTTAAACAATTTGCAATGCGCGGCAACGTAATGGATATGGCTATCGGTATTATTATCGGTGCTGCGTTTGGTAAAATAGTTTCATCAGTCGTTGCTGATGTAATTATGCCGCCTATTGGAATACTGCTTGGCGGAATGGATTTTTCAAGTTTAGCAATTACTTTGAAAGCAGGAACGGAAACCACACCACCAGTTCTGCTTAAGTATGGCGTTTTTATAAACACACTGATTGATTTTATAATTATCGCATTTGCAATATTTATGCTTGTCAAAGGAATTAATTCTTTGAAGAAAAAAGAAGAAGAAAAACCTGCAGCGCCCCCAGCCCCAACAAAGTCGGAAGTTCTGCTTGAAGAAATCAGGAACGAATTAAGGAAAAGATAAATTTATTTTTTTATCTTTGAGCCACGGAATATCCGTGGCTTTTTATCTTTAAACCGATAGTGTTATGAAATTATATCAATTTATTCTGGTAGCTTTAATTCTGTTAATAGTATCTTCCTGCGGAAGGAAAGAGTACACAGAAAAAGGCATACAGGAAATAAAAAAAGAAATAGATTCTCTTCTATACAATCCTGAAGCTGAAGAACAATTTAACTGGGGAGGTGCCGAAGCTTATTCAAATTTCAGGGCTTATTTTCATAAATCTAAACTAATATTCATAAATGAAGATTATCGATACAGAGAGCCCGGCGAAGCATTCAATAGATATTACTTTAAGGATGGCAACATGCTTTACTTCGTGGGTAGAGAACTGACCTACATGCCCGATAAGCAATTTAAAAATGTTGAGCTGATGGTTGACCCGGATGGGAATGTAATTGCATATGATTTCGTTATAAATGGACAGAGAACTGGACTAGACAACGATGATTCGAAAAAAATTATTGATCACGCAAGAGCAATTGAAAAGATAGTTTCTGAAAGATCAAAAATAATTCAAAAATAAAATTGTATCTGGCAATTATCTGCCTTCCAGATAATACCTCACTCCAAATGTATAATTCATAGCACTTAATGCGCTGGGTCTGTATTCAGCATCACTCTGAGCATAGTTGTACTGAGCTTCAGCAAATGTTGAAAAGCTGCTGTCATCCCATCGCTTCTCTGCAATAATACCACCAAAAGCACCCCAGATATTTTCATTATCAACACTTGAAATTACTCTACCGGTTCTCAATCTTGCTTCCTGGTTTACAACCATAAATGTCATTCCGCCATTCACACCTAAAACAAAATCTTCGGTTACAAGAAAATTGTAAAGCAGTCCTCCGTTAATTATTAATTGGCTAAAAGAAGAATTGACTTCCACAAAATCTTCCGAAAGTTGAATGTTGGTATTCAGGTATGATGTGTTGTAAAACGATTGGAAGTTAGATTGTGAGATATAAGATGTACGTGCGTAGATGAAAAGATTTTCTATGAGAGGAACTGGAATGCCGACACTTCCGCCAAAAGCAAGTGAAACAGGATTCTGTCCATCATTCCCGGATAAATTTACAGTTGCAACTCCAGCCATAGCGCCAAGGAACACCGAGTTGTGCCTTAAATAGGTCTGAGCATTGAGTAAGCCTTCCAGAGAAAATAATAAGACGAAGATCAGTATTATTTTTTTCATTTGTAACCTTTGCTTTGAACAAACGTAATAAATAACCCGGAATAAGTCAAACTATTTAACAACAGTTTTTTTTATATGGATAAGATAG
>JALONF010000268.1 GCA_025455085.1 Ignavibacteriaceae bacterium | reverse complement strand
ATTTTGACCGTCTTTAACTGAGAGGCTGACACTGACTGGTTGTTGTTCAGAATATTTAATTGCATTATCAATTACGTTCAATAAGGCAATTAAAAATTTTTCAGCATCTCCTTTTATATATAGCCCTTCTTCAAGAGAGTATCGGATACTAAATTTAGAAAACTCCGGCTGTACTTTTTCCACGATAAGATTTGTGATGTTGAATATCTGTTTACTGCCATCCGATCCTTTTTCTTGCTTTGAAATTATCAGTAAAGTTTTCACAATATTTATCATGTTATCAGTTTGCTTAAGCAATGTATTCAGAGTTTCTCTATACTCTGCTTCTGTTCTTGCCCTTTTAAGAATGTATTCTAATTCAGTTTTTACCGCGGTTAAAGGGTTCATCAATTGATGAGATGCATGATCGGTAAAGCGTGACAGCTGTTCAATGTGCGTTTCAATTCTATCAAAAAGCTTATTAAGTGTGTCTCTTAATCTGCCTAATTCATCATCTGCTTTTGCTTTGTATTCAATTCTTTCTTGAAGACTCCGCGCTGAAATATTATCGGCTATAGATATGATTTTGTTTATTGGTGAAAAACTTTTCTTGGCTAAAAAAATACTTACTGAAATCACTATAAGTATTAATATGGGTATGCTTAGCAGGTTAAAATATATCACCTTATCGATGATTGATTCAAATTGCTTTTCAAATGTTGAGAGCTGAAGTATAGCTACTATTTTTCCAGAATTATCTTTGAGGGGTAAACTTGAAACTCTGAGTTTATCATTTTCTACTTTTAAGTCATTAAAAGTGAAATCCTCATCCGCAATAGAAATGTCGATTGGTATCTTTTTATAAAATTCCAAATTTCTGCTACTGAGTAAAATTCTGCCATCGTTAGAGAAAATTTGCAGGAAGTATGGTGTTTCCGTAATCTCCTGAAAATCAATTTCATTTAATTCAGAATAATCCTTTATCACTACTGTACTATCGGTAACACCAATAGTTGAAATCACTCGCTCAATTTCGTGTTTCAACCTGATGTCTATGTTTTCGTTTAAAACAAAACTAATAAGCACAAATAAAAAGAAATTAAGGAGAATAAGGATGGCAAGAAAAATTGACGTGTTCCAGAAGACAAATCTTTTAACGGTATCAGTTAGATAAGGTAATTTCAATTTATTCATCAATCAGAATATAACCTTCGCCATAAATAGTTTTAACATATTTTTTTCCTGTAACTTCCTCAATTTTTTTTCTAAGATTTTTAACTGTCACCTCACAAACATTAGTCTGCGGAACAAAGTTTAAGCCCCAAACACTTTGGCAAAGCTTTTCTTTACTTATTATAATCCCCTTATTTATAATAAAATGTTTCAATAAATCAAATTCTTTCTCGGTTAATTCAATTAGTTTGCCATTTTTCGATTGGACTTTTCGATCTAATAAATTCATTGAAATTAAATCATGCTCGAGTGCATCATGCTCGATGTTAAATCTTCTTCGTATTGCTTTCACCCTTGCATAAAGTTCATCGAAGGAAAAGGGTTTGGTAATGTAATCATCAGCTCCCGCATTTAAAGCTTCAACTTTATTTGATATTTGAGTTAATGCGGTAAGCAATAAGATTGGTGTTGAATCCCCTTTTTCTCTGACCATCCTGCAAACTTCCAGACCGCTTAACTTCGGCATTTTCCAATCAAGCAAAATAATATCAAACTTAACTTTTTCAAGCATTTGTAATGCCTGCTGACCATCTGCAGCAATCATCGAATGATGACCTTCCTCCAAAAAGTTTTTCCTTAGTGGTTCGGCAATCTGAATTTCATCTTCTGCTATCAGTATTTCCATATCAATTAAAGTTTTACTAAATCAAATTAAAGCAAATTAAGGCTTTTAAACAATGTTTTTACCAAATAATGAAGAACTTTTCATAATTCTTAACTTTACCTTTTTAGCAACTAATGCTAACTTTTCATTGAATATTTATACAATTCATAAATAGAAAGGAAAATATATGAAGCTAATTCAACTATTTTTAATTACAATAATTTTTCTTGCTTTTAATTGGAGTAGTCTGGCACAGACATATGTTGGAAGCCAGGCATGCCAAACCTGTCATAGTGGTATTCATAACGATTGGAATACTTCAGGACATCCTTATAAAATTCAAAAACTTGAAAATGGACAGGGTCCACAATATCCTGCAGGTTTAACCTCCACAAAAGTTATCGGACCTGTAACCTATACAATTCAGCCTGGTGTTCCTCAACCGCCTAAGGGTTTTGCATCGTGGCAGGAGATTGGTTTTGTTATGGGTGGTTACCATTCAAATGCGAGATTCTTAAATACACAAGGTTATATAATAATTGGTGATTCTACACAATACAATATCCCAACAAATAAATGGGTCAGATATATACAATCACCTCCGGGAACACAGCAATATGCTTATTCATGCTATAAGTGTCACACAACTGGTGCAAGTCCAACAAAGACTCCAGCATTTGAACCATATCCTGGTATAGAAGGAAGCTGGGCAGAAGCAGGTGTTGGTTGCGAAGCTTGTCATGGACCTGCAAGCGATCATATCTCTAATCCAACTAACAAACCCCCCAAAGATGGATATGCAACTTGCAATAATTGCCACGCAAGAGATAGAGGTACACAATATACTTGGAATTATCGAGTCGAGTGGCTTCCAACTACAGTTCAAAGTGTTTCAACAGGTTTTATCAGACATCGAGAGCAGGGTGATATGATGTATGCCTCGAAACACCATCTTGCAAATATGACCTGTAAAACATGCCATAATCCACACAAAAGTGTTTATTATGAACTCGGTGGAATAAAAACTTCTCCTAACTGTGAAACCTGTCATACTAATAAAATTATTCCCGGACATGGAAATGATAAAGCCACATGCACAGATTGTCATATGCCAAATGCCGCAAGAAATGCTGATGCTCTTTCACCTTACGTCTCTGAACAGAGTGCGCACTTCTGGAAAATATTAACAGATCCAATTACAATGTTCGAAAACCTTGATACAACAGTTGCTTCAGGAAAGAAGTTTATTAATGTTGATGGAACAACAGGTTTATCAGGTTTAACATTAGATTATACCTGTCTGCAATGCCACGTAACTCAGGACGTTATCTGGGCTGCCCAGTATGCAGATAATATTCATGATAATGGTGTTAGCGTTGAAGACGGTAACGATATACCAACAGCTTATCACCTTGCACAAAACTATCCGAATCCGTTTAATCCAAGTACGAGAATTGACTTTGTTCTCCCTGAAGCTTCGCAGGTTAAAATTGATGTATTTTCAATTTCAGGAGAACTTATCGCAACTTTGGTTGATGAATACTTGATAGCCGGCTACTACCAGAGAGATTTTAATGCAGATAATCTGACAAGTGGAGTATATCTCTATAGAATGACAACAGATAACTTCAGTAAAGTTAAGAAGATGACTCTGATTAAGTAATCTGTAGAGAGCTAGTAAAAAAGCCGTCCAAGTGACGGCTTTTTTATTTCGCCAGTAATGATATAAAATGTAAATTAATCTTATTATGGATGTTTTACTTATCTGTTTATTCGCTGCATTTGCTTCATTGCTAACTTTTTACTCTGGCTTCGGATTAGGAACAATTCTCCTCCCTGTTTTTGCTTTGTTCTTTCCTGTCGAGTTAGCAGTTGGTTTAACTGGTATTGTTCATTTGCTGAATAATCTGTTCAAGCTGGTGCTGGTCGGAAAATTTGCAAACAAAAAAACCGTACTGAAATTCGGTATTCCTGCAATTGTAGGTGCATTTGCTGGTGCTCAGTTGCTGCTGCTTTTATCTGGCGCTAATCCTATTACTTCATACGTATTGATTGGAGGAACTTTTTTTATAACACCAGTCAAATTATCAATTGCAATTTTGATGATAGCTTTCGGAATTCTTGAAATAATTCCAAAATTTAAGAATGCTGAATTCAATCAGAATAAATTAATTGTTGGCGGTTTACTCAGCGGGTTTTTCGGTGGTTTATCTGGTCATCAGGGTGCACTTAGGAGTGCATTTCTTCTGAAGTTCGGATTAGGAAAAGAAGCGTTCATTGCAACAGGCGTTGTTATTGCCTGCCTTGTGGATTTTACAAGGCTTTCCATTTACTTTACAAAATTTCTAAGTGACAATGTTCTAAGCAACTGGGCAATTGTTCTCGCCGCAACTTTAAGTGCATTTACAGGTGCATATGTTGGGAACAAGCTGCTTAAAAAAGTTACATTTAAATT
>JALONF010000267.1 GCA_025455085.1 Ignavibacteriaceae bacterium | reverse complement strand
GTCAGAAGATATTGGTAATGCTTCGCCAAACGGATTAGTTCTTGCCGAAGCTGCATTCGGTGCAGTAGAAAAAATTGGAATGCCTGAAGCGAGAATTATACTTGCACAGTGTACAACGTATCTCGCATCAAGTCCGAAGAGCAACGCATCCTATATGGGAATTTCCAAAGCCGAACAGGAAGTTAAAAATCAACCGACCTATTCTGTTCCAGTTCACCTTCGCAATGCACCGACTAAATTAATGAAAGAACTCGGTTACGGAGAGAAATATAAATATCCCCACGATTACGACAACAATTTTCTAATAGAAAAATATTTTCCTGAAGAGATGGATGGAAAGCAGTTTTATTTCCCAACAGATAACGGTCAGGAAAAAAATCTTAAAGAACGGTTGATGATTCTTTGGAAGAATAAGAAAAAATATTAAAAAATTTCAGAGCTCTTTAATGAACAAATGCATAGCGTGTGGTGAATTAGCTAATTACAAAGAATATATTGTAAGAGAAATGATGTTCGGAACTAAAGATGAATTTACTTATTTAGAATGTAGTTATTGTGGTTGTCTTCAAATAAAACAAGTTCCTTCAGATCTAAATAAATATTATCCAAAAAATTATTATTCTTTCAAAACAACTAAGTTAAAATCCTTCAGGTCTTATCTAATTTCCTTGAGAGATAAGCATTCAATTGGATTTAATAATCTAATTGGAAAAATACTTGAGAAATATTTCCCCGCCCCATTTTATCTCAAGGTCTTTAAGGTCATTAGTGCCAAACGTGATTGGAAAATTTTGGATATCGGAAGTGGAGCAGGCGAGAAATTATTGGCATTAAAAAGAATCGGGTTTAAAAATCTTTTGGGAATTGATCCAAACATAGCTGAGGATATTAAGTATAGTGATGGTCTTCGGATTCTTAAAATGTCTATATCAGAAGTGGATGATAAATTTGATTTGATCCTTTTCAATCATTCTCTTGAACATATGGAAGATCCGGTTTCAATCTTAAAAGAAGCAGCAAAGAAAATTACTGATCAATCACTTGTTGTTATCAGAATACCGGTTGCCGGGAGTTATGCCTGGCAGAAATATGGTACATACTGGGATGGGTTGGACGCACCCAGGCATATATTTATTCCAACAAAAAAGTCTTTGAAATTTTTAGCTGAGAAAAGCGGTTTTGAAATCGTAAAACAGTTTTGTGATTCCACTTCTATGCAATTTTGGGCAAGTGAACAATATCAAAAAGGTATATCACTAATCGATCCCAAATCATATATGATGAATCCGAAAAAATCTATATTTAATAAAAAGCAGATAAGAAAATTTAGAGAAGAAGCTGAAAAACTGAATTTAGAAGAGAATGGTGATATAATTTGCCTGGTTTTAAAAAGAACTAACCCGATCTAAATATCACAGTTAATCCCAAAGGACTTTTCTTCCTTTATAAAAGTGCAAACATCTTCCCCGGCAGCTGCTTAACCAACCCTTTAAATTCCAGTGATAATAAATTAACAAGACATTCTGATGTAGTCATATTTGCTAATGAAGCAATTTTGTCTATCTGAAGCGGTTCAGAGTTCAATACGTTAATTAATTTTTCTTCAAACAAATTAAGATCAATCTGCTGTTTAGGGATGTTTTTGCCCAACACAGGTTTAAGTTTTAGTTCAAGTTCATTTATAACATCCTCTGCGGAAGTGATTAGTTCAGCTTCAGATTTTTGAATTAAGAGATTTGTTCCTTCTGATTGTCTCACTCCAACATTTCCCGGAAGAGCAAAAACTTCTCTGTTCTGGTCAAGCGCCAGTGATGCAGTCTGCATTGCGCCGCCTTGAACGCCGGTTTCAATAACAATAACACCAAGACTTAATCCAGAAATAATTCTGTTCCTTCGGGGAAAGTTTTGCGCGTCGGGTTTTGTGCCGAGAGAAAATTCACTAACGACAGCGCCGCATTCTGTAATCTTTTCAAACAGCTTTCTGTTTTCAGCAGGATAGATGACATCTAATCCGCTGCCAACTACAGCAATGGTTCTTCCTCCCGATTTGATTGCAGAATTGTGAGCGATTGAATCAATTCCCCTCGCCATTCCGCTGATAACTGTAATCCCTTGTTTAGCAAGATCCATTGAAATTTTTTCAGCCTGAACTTTGCCGTAATTAGTTGGCTGCCTTGTACCCACTATTGCAATTGAGTATTGATCACTTTCTGTTAATTCTCCAAGGATATAAAAAAGAATCGGAGGGTCATAAATCTTTTTTAGAATTGACGGATATTCCTGATCCCAAATCGTGATAATCCTTCCACCGAGCTTTTCCAGCTTCTTTAATTCTTTCTCTGTGAATTTTTCAATATCATCCCGTTCGTGAGAAGCTTTGCGGATTCTTTTTGCAAGATTAGTGCTGATTCCCTCAACATTCATTAATGATTGGTAATCTGCGGTGAGAATATTTTTTGTACTTCTGAATTTTGCGAGAAGATTTCGGAATTTACCGGGACCAATGCCGTCAACAGCAAGGAGCAGGAACAGATCTGTTAATTGCTCAAAATTAAGTTTGCTCACATTAAAGAAATTTTATTTTTTGGGAGTGTACTTTGCGTTTACATTGATCGAATCAACTACTGCTACAACCACTGAATGAACCGGTGCATTTTTATGTCCGAGTATCTGCTGAACAGCTTTTCCCTCTTGAACAAGTAGGACTGTATCACCGATTCCGGCACTGGCAACATCAATGGCAACCACATCGTTTTTGCCGATGTAGTTGTCATTTAAATCAATTGCATGAACGAGCAATAATTTCTGCCCGACAAGGTAAGAATTTTTCTGGGTTGAAACCAGGTTGCCTTTAACTTTTGCCAGGATCACTTTCAGTATCCTGCCTGCCCATTTCGGGAGCTTGTTCTTTCTCTGATTTCTTTCTTAAAAAAATTGATAATGGAAATATGATCACATAAGCAATGAACAAAATGATTGGTGATATGACTAAGGAAGAAACACTATCCCACGGACCGATGGTCATAAAATAAAATCCGATAATCGTTACCAGCAAACCAAGAACAAGAAGGTAATAGTTCTTTCTATCCCAGTAAATATTAAATGGGGATACTGAAGCCTTTTTCGTCTGCCTGATAGTTTTCTTTTTTATCTTTGTCGCCATAATTACTCCTAAAAAAAATAAAAAGCCCAGCGATGGGGGACCACTGGGCTCGACTCTGTTACATCAAAGGGCAGGGGAGAACCCTTTGAAAGAGTCAGTTGAAATATAAAAATGATAAGTGCTATTTGTCAAGTAATTTCTATTTGCTTATCTGGTAAACAATCTTTCTGATTGTATCGAACTGCAAATAAGGATACTCTTCCCTGATTGCATCAATTGCATCGCCGGCACTTACCTTGCCAGCCCTCAGGCTCTTGAATTTTTTACGAATCTGATAATCGCGAACTGCTTTCTCGTCTATTAGTCCGTGAGCTTCCAACAGCTCGAAGATTTCGTCACTAATCAACTCAGACAGAGGATTGTCTATTTTTGCTTTTATTTGATTCATCTCAGCTTTCCTTCTTTTTGTTAATGAATGTCTGTGTATTGTTACAGTATCGAATGTTTAGAATAATTCCTCCGAATTTTGTTCCTTTTAATTTAAAACTAAAAAACCGACCAGAGAAGTTCCCTAAAATCGGC
>JALONF010000266.1 GCA_025455085.1 Ignavibacteriaceae bacterium | reverse complement strand
AGGTATGAAATTATGAAGAAAGACTCTGTAATCTTAAAACTATCCTTGTTAGCTGGTGTGATTTATTTTTTTCTGATAGCAGTTGCTCATTTGTCGGGATTAAAAATTCCTGGCCTGTATATTTATTTTGACATTCCTTCATATCCTTATCAGGATAATATAGTAGCATTCTTGGCTTTAGGCTGGTCTATATTTTTCTATACCGCATTTACAGATGTGTTAAAAAATATTGCTCTCATAAAGGCGATACTTATCGCCGGTGCTGCTGCTATTATTGTATTGAGTATCATCAATTTCAAGACCGACTTCCAATTGCTTAATAGTAATGTTGATATAAATATCATCTGGCTGGAGGTATTTATACTTTTCATCTACTGGTTGTGGCTGGTCGTGTTTTATTTCCGTCTTAAAAAGAATTCAGATCAAAATGAATATTTTAATAATTATTTTACATAAACAAGACATTTTCATGACAATTAACCTCAGTCGTTCTGTTATTTTTTAACCAGGATAATGTTAAAAGAAAAACAAATGACAGATATTGAAAAAAATCTATTGGCTTACATTCAAAAAGAATGTCTATCTAAGAACAGTGATTCTCTCCCAGGATTAGATGACGATCTTTTTGATGCAGGAATTGTTGATTCTGCAGGATTAATATCATTTTTAGCTTTTATAGAAAAGGAATATCATATTAACATTCCTGATGAAGACCTGCTTCCGGAGAATTTTAAATCAATTTCTGCCATCACCAATTATCTTAGTTCGCGGATATATGTCAGATAAATTAGAGGGAAATATCTTAAATGAACAGGTTACGAAAATGTCTTGTTTGGGATCTCGATAATACTCTCTGGGATGGTGTTCTACTTGAAGAACCAGTCAGCGTTAAACCCGAGGTAGTCGATGTTATTAAAGAATTAGATTCAAGAGGAATATTAAATTCAATTGCAAGCCGCGGAGACGAGAGATTATCATTAAGTAACCTCGAAAAAAATAATCTTAAAGAATTATTTCTCGTTCCTCAGATTAACTGGCAGCCAAAATCTCAAAGCATTCTAAAAATTTCCTCCGAATTAAATATTTCGCTCGACGCAATTGCTTTTATTGATGACGATGAATTTGAGCTTGAACAGATTTCATATATGCTTCCCGATGTGCTGACCTTTCACGCTGAAGATGCAAAAAATCTCCCGACGTACCCTGACTTTTCACCTTTGGAAATTACTGCAGAAGCGAAAGAGAGAAGAAAGCTATACCAGGCAGAAATGCAGCGAAAGACAGCGGAAGAAAATTTTAAATCCCGCAAAGAGTTTTTGATCTCCTGCCGTATGAAATTGACAATAAGACCAATGAAAGAAGATGATATTACCAGAGTGCTTGAGCTAATGACCAGAACTCATCAACTGAACACAACGGGTATTATTCTAACTAAAGATGAAATAAAAAATATTTATCAACAAGGTGCAGATGGTAAAAATATATACGTAGCAGATTTAGAAGACAGGTTTGGCTGGTACGGTATTGTTGGTGTTGCAATGTGCGAAGCAGATAAAGTTCTCTGGCGGCTGAATTACCTCGCGATCTCTTGCAGAGTTATGGGAAGAGGTATTGAAAAGGCTATTCTGATTACGTTGGTTGAAAAGGCAATTCAAAACGATTTTAAATCTATTGAGGCAGAATTTATCGATACTGGTAAAAATAAAATGATGAGGGGACTCTATCAGATGTCAGGTTTTGTAGGTGAAAAGAATGAGAGCAATTCAGATCGAATAAAATTTTACGCAGTAAAAAATAAATTAGCTCGTGTTCCCGAGTGGGTGCAAGTGTTATGAAAATTTTACTGATTGATATTCTGCGAACATCGCTTGAGGAAGTATGGCCCTCGGCTGAACATTCACTTGGTCTGATGTATCTATCATCATCATTAAAAAGCCAGTTTAAGGATGCAACCGATGTTAAAATCTTTACTCTCATTTCTAAACCCGGGCAATCAGTTAATGACAAAAAGAAATTATTAGAGCAGCTCAATAATATTAAACCGCAAGTAGTTGGGATAAGGTGCCTGTCGATTGGTCAGGATGCTTTTCATGAAACCGTTCGTACGATAAAAGATTGGGATAGTAAATGTATAGTTATTGCCGGAGGTCCATACCCCACTGATGATACTGATGGCTGTTTAAATTCAGGATATTTAGATTGTGCTGTCATCGGCGAAGGCGAAATCACTTTTAATGAATTTATAGGAAGATTAATTGAGAATAAAGATTGGAAAAATATTCAGGGAATAGCTTTCAGGAATAACGGTTCCGTCATAAAAACCCCGCCCCGGCTTTTCATTGATAATATTGATATGCTTCCAATTCCAGATTATTCTGTAATAGATCTGGAACAGTTTTCTAATCAGTTCTTGACTTTTACATCCAAGATATCAAAGCCTCATGCAAATATTATGACAACAAGGGGTTGTCCATATCGATGCGCCTACTGTCATAATATTCTTGGTAAAAAGTTCAGAGTCAGATCACCCGAAAATGTGCTTGCAGAAATAAGATATATCCATGACAACTTCGGGATAACCGACTTTCAAATAATTGACGATATATTCAATCTTGATATGGATCGTGCAAAAAGAATATGTGACCTGATCATTCAAAGTAAAATGGAACTTACTTTTTCATTTCCAAATGCAATTCGCGGCGATCGGATGGACAAGGAACTTACTGATAAAATGAGAGAGGCAGGCACAAAATTTATGTCAATTGCAGTTGAGACAGGCTCACCAAGATTACAAAAGCTCATTAAAAAGAATTTGGATCTTGATAAAGTATTTAAAACAATTGAATACGTTGCTGAAGTAGGAATTATTACACGCGGATTTTTTATGCTTGGATTTCCTACTGAAACGGAAGAGGAATTAGATCAAACAATAGAATACGCTAAATCATCATCGCTTCTCGGAGCAACTTTTTTTACAGTTGTCTATTTCCCCGGTACTGAACTTTATAAGCTAGCTCAATCCCTGGGATACTTTCAACATGGTTCTTACAGTGTTTCAAGAGATTATGTCAATGTGGGAGAAGGACCATATAATTACAGCCTAGAAACGCTGACCGAGAAAAAGAAAAAAGCTATAAGAGAGTTTGCTTTTACCCGCAGCCGACTTGAGGAAGCTCTTAGATTATTACCCGATTATTTTACTCAAAGAGAAATTGACGGTTTCTTCATGGCTTATGTAGTCAGTTCACGTGCATCGCTTGAAGAGATTGAAGATGAAAAAGTAAAAAATATTTTAAGAAGATATTTTGTCATCGCTGATAAGTTTTCAAAGAAAAGTGAATTTTATGTCTGAAAAAACTATTACACAAAAAACTAAAGAGTTTTACGAGCAGTATCATTTTCCTGGTGACCGACCAATCGATCAAGATGGATTAATCTTCCTGCGCAAGTTTAGTAAAGCTGTAGAAAAAATAACCAGCAGAAATAATAACGTTCGTATACTGGATGCAGGCTGCGGAACCGGTAATAAGCTGAAAAAAGAGGCTTGACAAATCTGAAATTCCAAAGGTGGAATCTTTTAAAGCCGATGCCTAGTAAATCTAAGTATGATATTGTGCTTTGTCTTGGAGTTCTCCATCATACAGGGAATATGGAAAAGGTTTTGATCAATCTGAACAAAATACTTGATGATTCCGGTGTAATGTTTTTATGGATTTATGGAAAGCACGGCAGATATAATCACTCGTTAAATATGCGATTGCTCAAAATGCTACTTGATTTAAAGCCTGAGCCGGAAAATAAAATTGAGCTTGCAATGGAGTTCGCGACAAAAACAGAACAAGGGCTGCCGCTGATTGATCTGATTGGTAAGATGAAGACAGATGAAATGCAGATGACTGCATTCAAGTCGCCGGTTTGGATAGCAGATCAGTTTTTAAATCCGCACGAAATTTTAATTGATATGGAAGAGCTGCTTCAACTAACAAGGAGAGCTGGATTTAAGATATCACAGATACTCGGCGGTGAAGAGAATATATCCAAAAGGTTTTTCTCAGAAAAACTATCAGAAAGATTTTTAAG
>JALONF010000026.1 GCA_025455085.1 Ignavibacteriaceae bacterium | reverse complement strand
CCACGACACGAAATCATCAGAAGAATGGTTGAACCCGCACCTGATGTTACAAGATTAATTGACAGATTAATGAAAGAAGGACTGGTGGAAAGATTCTATTCAGATGAAGACAGAAGACTTTCACTTGCACGTATAACAAAAAAAGGCATCACCCTTCTTACAAGAATAAATCCTGAAGTGGATAAATTTATTTCTGATTATACTTCTTCACTCAACAAATCTGAAAAAGAAATGCTTTCGAGTATTTGTGAGAAGTTGTACGCGAATGACTTGAAACTGTAAGAACTATTTCGGCTTAATCATATTTTCAGGCTTTAGCAATTCATCAAGCTCTTCTTTGGATAAAAGTTTTTTCTCAAGAACCAATTCATAAACTCCTCTGTTCTTATCAAGAGCTTCTTTTGCAAGCTGAGTCGATTTTTCATACCCAAGCACAGGATTAAGTGCAGTTACAAGTCCAATGCTGTTCTCAACAAGCGATCTGCATCTTTCTTCATTTGCTGTAATTCCATCAACACATTTTTGTTTGAGTGTCATCATTCCGTTCTTCAGCATTTCAATTGATTCAAAAAGACTTTCAACAATTACCGGTTCAAAAACATTCAACTGAAGCTGTCCTGCTTCTGCGGCGAGTGTGACGGTTAAATCATTTCCAATAACTTTGAATGCAATCTGGTTCATAACTTCGGGGATAACGGGATTCACTTTTCCCGGCATTATGGAAGATCCCGGCTGCATCGGCGGAAGATTTATTTCATTTATCCCGGTTCGCGGACCGGACGAGAGCAAACGTAGATCATTACAAATTTTTGAAAGCTTAACTGCCAATCTTTTCACTGCAGATGAATACATTACAAAAGATCCTGTATCTTGAGTCGCTTCAACCAGATTTTCTGCAAGAACAATATCCAGCTTAGTAACCTCTCTAAGATGAGCAACACATTTTGCACTGTAATCGGGATGAGAATTTATTCCTGTTCCGATTGCGGTGGCGCCCATATTCACTTCTAGAAAAAGTTTTACGTTTTGTTCAAGTCTCTGGACTTCTTCACCGAGAGTAACGGCATACGCTTCAAACTCCTGACCCAATGTCATTGGGACAGCATCCTGAAGCTGTGTTCTTCCCATTTTGATAATATGAGAAAATTCCTTTGCTTTATTGTGAAATGATTGAATCAATTCCTTCAGCACTTCGATGAGAGTTTGATTTGAAAGTATCAATGCAATCTTAACTGAGGTCGGATATGCATCGTTAGTTGACTGTGAAAGGTTAACGTGATTATTTGGATGACAAAACTGATACTCACCTTTTTCGTAACCGAGCAATTCAAGTGCACGATTTGCAATAACTTCATTGGCATTCATATTTGTCGAAGTGCCAGCGCCACCCTGTATCATATCCACAACAAAGTGAGTGTGGAGTTTTCCATTTATAATTTCTGTGCAGGCCTGAACAATAGCATCACAAATTTCTTTTGATAGAAGACCGAGTTCATAATTTGCTTTTGCCGCAGCCATTTTCACCATTGCAAATGCTTGAATAATAACCGGGTGAAAATTCAACGTCACACCGCTTATACTGAAATTTTCTATCGCACGTAAAGTCTGAATTCCGTAATAAAATTCGTGCGGCACTTCTCTGTCTCCGAGCAAATCGTGTTCTGATCGGGTTCTTCCTGACTGGTACTGCGCAGCAAGGTTGACAACTTTTGTATTGGCAGAACTGATCCTTCTTGAAATTACTCTTGCAATTTTGGAAAGAATATCGAGTGCAATCTGGCTGTGTTCAGCCAACAGCTCTTTAAATTTTTCACGCGATAAAGAAAGAGTCGTAGTTTCCGAAGTTGTCCTTGCAGAAGTTGAGTGAGGTGAATCGTCCATCAAAGCTCCCTCGCCAAGGAAATCATGCTTGCCAAAAACCGAAAGACGTTTTTCACCGCCGTACGGTGTACGCCTGAAGAGTTCGATTTCCCCATCAACAATGATGTAAAGGTTTTGCCGGATATTATTTTGATTGAAAATCATTGTTCCTGTTTTATGTTTTTCAACTTTAATTTTTTCAATTATTGAATCGAGCTGAGATTCATTCAATCCTTTGAAGAGTTCAATTCGTTTAAGAAAATTTTTGATTTCCGATTTTTGCATCACTATACCTCTTTAAAATTTTATTATCCTTCAGATTCCGGACTCACCACCTGCGGTGGTTCTCCGGAATGACATTAAAAAAAGAGAATCCTGCTGGATTCTCCTTTCATAATTTCATCAATATTGAATTAGTGCTTACTCTTTTCTGCAATCAAATTCAACGCACTACCTGCTTTGAACCAGCCAATCTGAGTTTCATTCATTGTATGATTGAGCATAATTTCATCTCTGCTTCCATCAGCATGCTTGACGCTCATTTTCAATTGCTTACCGGGTTCAAGCTGAGTTACAAGCAAATCAATTTTATCATCTTCTTTTATCTTGTCATAATCTTTTGAATCAGCAAATGTTAAGGGCAGCATTCCTTGTTTCTTCAAATTAGTTTCATGGATTCGTGCGAAGCTTTTCACTATAATTGCTCTGCCGCCTAGAAATCTTGGCTCCATTGCTGCGTGTTCACGTGAAGAACCTTCGCCATAATTTTCATCACCTATAACAACCCAACCGATTACTTTTGCTTTGTATTCACGCGCAACTTCTGGGACAGACTTAGTTTCACCCGTAAATACATTTTTAACTTTTCCCGTATCTCCGCTGAAAGCATTTGTAGCTCCGATGAACATATTATTTGAAATATTATCAAGATGTCCGCGGAATTTTAGCCACGGACCGGCCATTGAAATATGATCAGTTGTGCATTTACCTTTTGCTTTAAGAAGAACAGGCAGATCAACAAAATCTTTTCCATCCCATTTGTTAAATGGTTCAAGGAGCTGCAGTCTTTCACTTTTCGGATCAACTTTTACTTCCACTGATGAACCATCTTTTGCAGGAGGGATAAATCCGCTGCTGCCTTCATCAAAGCCTTTCGGAGGAAGTTCTTCTCCTGTCGGCGGATTCAGCTTTACTTTTTCTCCTTTTTCATTTACAATCTCATCAGTCAATGGATTGAAGGAAAGGCTTCCGGCGATTGCAAGTGCCGTTGTAATTTCCGGTGAAGCAACGAAAGCAAGAGTTTCTGGATTGCCATCATTTCTCTTTGCAAAATTCCTATTGAAAGAAGTGACTATAGTATTTCTTTCACCTGTTTTGATATCCATCCTTTTCCACATTCCGATGCACGGACCGCAAGCATTTGCAAGAATTAGTCCACCAATATCCGTTAAAGATTTTAATTGTCCATCTCTTTCAATTGTCGCCCGAACCTGTTCCGAACCTGGAGTAATTGTAAACTGTGATTTTGCTTTTAATCCTTTAGAAAGTGCGAGCTTTGCAATGCTGGCTGAACGGTCGATGTCTTCATAACTGGAGTTCGTGCAGCTTCCAATTAAAGCAACTGAAATTTTATCAGGATAATTTTCTTTCTTTACTGCTTCTTTCATTTGAGAAATTGGCCAGGCCTTGTCAGGTGTGAATGGACCATTAAGATGTGGTTCTAGCGTACTTAAATTAATTTCAATTACCTGGTCGTAATATTTTTCAGGATTCTTAAAGACATCTTTATCAGCACATAATTCATCTGCGAGACCTTCTGCAAGTGCGGCAACATCAACACGTTTTGTAATTCTTAAATAAGAAGACATCTTTTCATCAAATGGAAATACAGAAGTAGTTGCGCCAATCTCTGCGCCCATATTGCAGATTGTTCCTTTTCCGGTACAGGAAATTGATGAAGTTCCTTCACCAAAATATTCTATTATTGCACCTGTTCCACCTTTTACAGTTAAAATTCCGGCAAGTTTTAGTATTACATCTTTAGCGGAAGTCCATCCATTCATTTTCCCGGTTAGTTTCACTCCAATGATTTTAGGCCATTTCAATTCCCACGGCATTCCTGCCATCACATCAACTGCATCGGCACCACCAACACCGATTGCAATCATTCCCAGACCGCCAGCATTTGGAGTGTGGGAATCTGTTCCAATCATCATTCCCGCAGGGAAAGCATAATTTTCCAAAACAACCTGATGAATTATTCCTGCACCGGGTTTCCAGAAACCAATTCCATATTTACGCGATATGCTCTCAAGAAAATCATAAACTTCTTTGTTCTCTTCATTTGCTCTGAGTAAATCATCTGCGGCACCAACTTGCGCCTGAATTAAGTGATCACAATGAACAGTTGAAGGAACGGAAGTTGTCTTTTTTCCGGATGACATAAATTGAAGGAGGGCCATTTGTGCAGTAGCATCCTGCATTGCAACACGATCAGGAGCTAAATCAACATAATCTTTTCCTCTTTGAAATTCTTTAGATGGATTATTCCAAAGGTGAGTGTAAAGAACTTTTTCCGTATAAGTTAATGGACGATTAAGAACCTTTCGGATGTCGGTCAATTTTTCCCGGTAATTATTATATACTTTTTTGATCATATCTAAATTTGCTGTCATTTTAAGCCCTTTACTTTATGCAAGAATTATTTTTTCCTACAACAAAATACAGAAAATCAAAGAATTTTACATTAAAGTGACATTCATGGAATGTCTGCACGATTTTTGACGCCAGTGACAAATCAAAATAATTAACCGTAATTCAGGAAAATAAACCCCGGGAAATAATCAAGTGGAGAAAAATCCAATATTAATAGTTGATGATGAACCTTCTTACTTAGAATTAATGAAGGATTTCCTCAATCAGGAAGGCTACGTGAATGTTATAACAGAATCAAATCCCTTGAATGTCTTAGCTCTACTTGACAGAACAGATATTGATTTAATTCTCCTCGATATTTTTATGCCGGAGATGAATGGCTTAGAACTACTTGAAAAAATTTATGCAGTCTATCCAGCAATCCCGGTTATTGTAATTACAGCGGTGCATGAAGTACAAATCGCATTAAAAGCAATAAAACTCGGAGCGTACGAATTCATCACGAAACCTCCTGATACAGACAGATTATTGCTAACTATTAGAAGAGCACTTGATTCAAAACTTCTTGAATCTGAACGTGATTCATTAAGGAGATCATTACTCGAGTTGAAGCCAAGCAGAAGAATATTTTCTGATATAATTACAGATTCTCCTATAATGCATAGAGTGTTTGAGCTCGTTGAAATTTTTGCACCAACAAATGAAACTATTTTTATTTCAGGTGAAACAGGAACCGGAAAAGATATGATTGCAAGAAAGATACACGATCTTTCTCCCAGAAGAGCAAAGCCTTTTATAGCTGTTAATCTTGCCTCCATTTCACCCAGCTTATTTGAAAGCGAATTATTTGGTTATAAAAAGGGAACATTTACCGGTGCCATCGAAGACAAGGTTGGGTATTTTGAGGCTGCAAACGGCGGTACCATTTTTCTCGATGAAGTTGGTGAATTACCTATGGCACTTCAAGGTAAACTCCTCAGGACAATTCAGTATAATGAAATTTACAGAATAGGTGATTCAAAACCTGTTCAACTTGACCTGAGAATAATTTCAGCTACGAACAGAGATCTGCTCGAGGCAGTAAATAAAAAAGATTTCAGAGCAGATTTATATTATCGTCTTAATCGCGGCTATATATATATGCCGCCTCTGCATAAAAGAGGAGATGACATTATACTACTTGCCGAGCATTTTCTTGAAACAGGAAACAGAACCTACAATAAAACTCTCCGTGGATTCTCTGATAATGTTATTGAGACGTTAAAAAATTATACTTTCCCGGGAAATGTAAGAGAGCTTGAAAACATAATTCTCAATTCAGTAGCAAAATCTTTTGGCGAAGCTTACATTAGCTCGGTGGAACTTCCAAAAGAATATATCAGACCAATCGACAATGGAAACGGTAAACCAAAATTTACAGCATTAAGCCTTGCAGCCGAAGAACATATTCTCAACGTTATGAAAACTGTTGGCAACAGTGTTCAAAGAGCTGCACCTCTGCTCGGCGTCAGTGAACGAACACTTCAAAGAAGATTAAAAGCAATAAGAGAGAGAAGGAATTGATTCTAGCGTTGTTTTTTAATAAGTAAAAAATTAATTCGTTAACTAATAATTTTCTTCAGCCATTATTTGAAGAATTTATATTGATTTTCTTTCCATTCCAAAAAAATCTAAGAATACTCTCTTCATTACTTCCTTCAAAAGAATTTTCACAATTAAACCTGTCAAACGAAATTATTGACGCCATTGTTGTCGCCATTTTTAATTATGGCTTGACTGAACCCGCCTTTTTCAATTCAAATCAACCTTTTCAATTGTAGCACAACGATTGCTTTAATTATAAAGTCCAAAAATTTAAGTCTAGATCTGTGAAAGAAAAATATAACATCCAGGCTATAATTTTTTTGCATAGTAATATAAAAGTGAAAGAAAATTTTTTTTACAGAGGGAACTTATGATGCATTTAAAACCAAATAAAAACGGTCTCGCTGACGTAACTGAGTTTTCAGGCTTTGTTTCGGTCAAGCATAACGGGATTATCAATCTTACAAAAATCGTAGTAGTAATTTCCGTGCTGCTTGCTACTCTGATGATAATTTCGAAATAGTATTTATTAATTGAAATCAATTTTAACAAATAACTATTTATTGGATATTATATTTTAATTATTAGTTATCCGCTAATAATGACGTTAAGCGATTAGTGTCTTATTGATTAAAGAAATTTTTACTTAAATGTGGTTGTAATTATTGATCGAAAATTGTGAAATTTCTAAACTGTTTGACAGATTTGTCAACGACGACATATTTAACTCGGTTAGATAGATGAAAGAGATTTAAAAACGTGTTAATTTTTTACGAATCGCATTTATTAGTTTTAAATAAAACTTGCACAATACTTGTTTAGAAAAAGAAAATAATTAAAAAACGGAGACTGGTCATATGACCACAGCGCAAACACTTCTTTCAATCGGAGCTATAATGCTGTTAACCTTTTTAATTTTACGGTTTAACAGTATACAAATTACCTCGTCGGAGGCTGCATATAATGCTAAATTCGGAATTGTAGCTAACTCACTTGCTAACTCTCTAATTGAGGAAGCAAAAGATAAAGTATTTGATGCTGTTGTATTTGATACAACAAAAACAATTTCTTCCCCATCCGCTTTTTCGCCAACAGCTTCGACCAATTTCGGTCCGGAATTAGGCGAGGTCTATCCCAATTTTGATGACTTCGATGATTATCACAACTTATTTGTTTTGGATACTCTTTCTTTAAAGAATCCAACCACTGGAAAGGCGACAGCTTTTGAAATTCGTTCGACTGTAGATTATGTAAATGATCTGACTCCGGATGTAAAATCCGTAAATAGAACATATCATAAAAGATTGACGGTAGCAGTCTACAGTAATGCGATGGTTGATACAGTTAAAATCGCTACTGTTTTCAGTTTTTGGACATTATTAGAATAACATGAATACAAGGATTATTTAATGGGCTATTCAGTAATTTTCGATATTATTACTGCTACAATTATTGGCGGAATTATCCTGATGAATCTTCTCAATCTTAATGAGAATGTTTACCAGACCGAAGTCACCTCAATGATGGACGTTAACTTACAAGTGGAAGTCATCAGTGCAGCTACCATAATTGAAAGTGATTTTAATAAGATTGGCTACTGTGCTAATCCTGCAAATATAAATGATTTGCCAAAGGTTACCCTGGCGGATTCCTCAGAAATAAAAATTGTCTATGATGTAGATAAAAATGGTTTCTACGATACAGTTTATTATTATTTAGATGATGATTCTTTGCTGAACAGTACTCCCAACCCAAAGGACAGAGTGCTTTTCAGACGTGTAAATGGAGCTACACCCTTTATGGTAAGCAACAGAATAACTGATTTTAATTTACAGTATCTCGATGCTTTATATAATATTTTACCTACACCAGTTGCATCACCAGGATTAGCAACTTATATAAAAATTGCAATTAAAGTTGAAGATCCTTTTGCTTACGCAAACGAATATAATGAAGCCTATTGGCGAAGATTAACAGTCACCGCAAAAAATTTAAAGAGAAATTAGGAGGATTAAAATGGGCGGAAAAGTTTCACTTCTTCTCGTAATGCTATTCAGTGGAATAATGGCATTATTCAGCGGGAAAATAATGGATAGAAACGTAGAAATGACGGAAAACTACGTTGACTATTACAGCGATACACGAGCCAGCAACATCGCAATTAGTGCAGCTAACATTGCTATAAACAAACTTTATTTGGATAAAAACTGGATGACTGGAATCAGCAATCGTTCCTTTGCAGATGGTTATATGAATGTTGATATAGACACGCTCGGATGGGATAGTAGAAAAATCACAGCTACCGGAGAGTACCGTGGTATTACTAAAACTGTGGAAATACTTTTAGAACCAGAAAATTTTGCACTGTTCGGAAATTTTTATAATGTATTTGGAAGTGTATGGGCTGCAACCGGAGACACTTTTTCAGGAAGATTTCATGCTAATGACTGGATTAATTGTTATGGCGATCCTGTATTCCTAGGTCCAGCAACAACTTCTAAGGGTGTTAAACTGTACGATAAGTTTTCTAACCCGGAATTTTTTGGAGGCACTAAAGTAACAGACCCTATTCCACTGCAATTTGATACTTCTGCTATAAGAATAGCCGCTTACAACAATGGCAGAATTTTTAGAGATACTACAAACACAGGTAAAGTGACCACGGTAGACTTAACATTTCTGGCGAATGGAAATGTTACTTACAGGTTAAAAATTGGTTCAGGCAGTTACACTCCGTTGATAACTGTCCCTCTAACAACCTTGGCGCCTAATGGAGTTATTTTTGTTGAAAAAGGTAACATAAATGTGGAGGGAACCCTTAATGGGAGGACAACTATAGTTGCATCTCAGAAAGGAAGTTCGAGTGCTGGACAAGTTTTTATCACCAATAGTATTGACTATGCCCAGAACCCATTAACTAATCCTTCCAGTACTGATATGATGGGTATAGTTGCGGAAAATAAGGTGACGGTAACATATGATCCTGCCAGAGGAGATATTAATATTTACTCCTCAATTTTTTCACAAAAGGATGGTTTAGTGATAGAAAGATATGCAGATTATCCAACCGCTTATAAAATGAATCTTCTTGGTGGAATAATTGGCCAGAAAATTCAACCGACTGCAAAATACAAGCTAATTAATGGGAAATACGTCCCCATTAACGGTTACAGTTATGTTCATAAGTATGATGATCGGATGCTTAAAGTAAGACCACCATATTTTCCAGCTACAAAATATTATAGGGTTATCAGCTGGTATGAAGATTAATTAAAAATCAGCTTCTAAAAGCGGCTTCACGCCGCTTTTTTATTTTAAACGATTGCCGGCGATATATTGATTAGTGGAAAGCTATTTTGGTAAACCTTGTAGAAATAAATTACTTCTTTCATTCAGCAAACACTTTGATTTAGCTTTAAGGCTTATCTGATTACATTCTAGAAACTGAATGCTTTGTAAATTCGATTCACTTACTCACATTACACAGTACTGCCAAAACTTTGTCATTCTGGCTCGGCTCGAAAAGGCCAGAGTCCTAGCGGACTTGCTTGCCTCGTCGTATCCTTCAAAGGCGGAGAAGACGGATCCAAAATCTGAAAAAAATCTATTACCATAGATTCCGGACTCCTTTCACTCGCCGGAATGACGCCTATGTTAAACGTGAGTTACTTTTTTCAGATTACACGAATCAAAATTTAATAATAGAATTTAAGTGTATATTGAATCATCAGAACTAAATGATTGAGGACTCTAAGAGAGTTGCTCAATACACTCAGATAATTCTTTACAATTTTCACTAAACACTTTGTTTAATGTTACGCTGCTGTCTTTGGTGAGACTACTCAGTTCTTCTGCTTCAATGCGATATAGCTTACAATCTTTATTGGCAATTGCAAAAGAGACTCTATTGGTTTTTTCAAGTATCTCTTTCTCACCAAAAAAATCAGAGAAGGATTTGTAGGTAATGCTTCGATCATCACAAAATTTAATTTTCACTTCCCCTTCTATTACCAAATAAATGTCTTTGGCTTCATCATCAAAGGAATAAACCAGCGTCCCTTCTTTAGCAGTGAAAAAGTTTTTGGGTTTAATAAAGGATTTCAGAAAAGACTCTGAAACAGAGTTGAATAGTAAATTTGGCTGGACGAGTTTCAATTCATTTTTATTTAACATCATATAGTCCCCTTTTATTGTTTAACAGATATTTATTCTCTTTAACAAATCAAATAAACTACCTCCTAAACTTTCAAATTAAATACCACTCAATCTTTGCTTTTCAGATTGAATTGAGAACCTATTCTATAAAACAACTCAATTGACAAGTAAAAATTTCACATTTTGACAACATATTCTATGGAATATTAGAAAATGGTTTAAATTTCAATGATTTCTTCAGTAGTTCCCTCACGACAGCTACGACAATGATGTCGCCATCTTCATTTCCAACCGACCCTAAACCTTCATTTCACCCTAAAAACACAGCTTTTATTTTTAGCATACCTATTGCAAATAGTATATCAGTTATGAAAAATTATGAGATAAAAAGGAAAACATATGGGAAATAATCAATACCTTAGCATCGGTGCAATAGTCTTAATGGCACTGGTATCATTAAGATTTAATACCACATTGCTTCAGAACAGAACTACTGAAATAGAGAACAAGGTTTATCTTACAGCTTTTTCACTTGCCGATGATCTCATTGAAGAAATCAAACAGAAAGCCTTTGACGAGGAAACAGTCGAATGGCGCGCTATTTCAACTGATCAACTTACTCCTTATAATGCATTTGGACCTGTTGATGCAGGTGAGTCATCTGTTTACGATTTTGATGATATTGATGACTACAATGGTTATAATAAAGCTGTTTCGCTTCCACACGCTGAGAATTATTCTGTTACAAGCACAGTCGATTATGTTACTGCCTCAAACCCGGATGTTCTGAGCACATCACAGACCTTCTTTAAAAGGATATCTGTGAATGTAACTAGCCCTTATATGAGTCACCCAGTTAAGTTATCATTCGTATTTACACTACATTCAAAGTGAGGATATAACTATGAATTTTATAATGGATATTATGGGCTCATCACTAATTGCAGGAATTTTATTCCTGCTTATTCTGAAATTGAATTTGTATTCGAGTAATGCAAATTTTTACTCCGACAATGAGCTGAGATTACAGCAAAACGTAAAGACACTAGCTGAGATAATGAACCACGACTTAAGAAAGATAGGTTATAAATACGATGGGACTGCTATTGTTACTGCTGAACCAGAACGCATTCAATTTTTTGCAGAGATGAATGCACCCGGAACTTACGGACATGGGACAATGGATTTTGTTGAATACTATCTTGGAGATTCGACTGAAGCTTCCGGAACGGCTAATAAGAGAGACAAAGTTTTGTATCGCATTATTAACCACACCGATACACTTGGTGGTCCAACATTAGGACTTGTTGACTTCAGGTTTTCTTACCTCAATGCAAGCGGGATTGCAACATCTTTCTTAGACAGCATAAAATACGTTAAAGCAGAGTTTTGGGTTGAACCTTACGAGCACGTTTCAAATTATCTTACTAATCAGCCCGACTCAAGTCAATTTACATATTGGGAATTAACAATAAATCCGAGGAATATATAAAATGGGAAAAGGATTATTAATCGTCGCCTTAGGTATGTCAGTTATTATAAGCTTCTTCATACTTAAGCTTAACGCTAACTCGAAAGAGAATCTATCAACAACTATAAATATGTTTGAGCAGACGCAAGCCCGGTTGATTGCTAATTCAGGTATTGAAGTATTTTTGGAAAAGCTGAAACACGATCGTTCTATGATGAATAAAAACTATCCAAATAATAGCCTATTTGGTGGCACCTATGATATATCAATCTCCGGACCTGACAGCTTGGTACAGGTAACTTCCAGAGCAACTTTTATGAGTGTAAAACATACTACAGTTGTTGAAGCTGCTGCTGATAAGGTTCCACTTTATCCTGGACCAGGGGCTATGTATTTGTCAACTGGAACAGTCGCCGGACTTAAGAAGAATGCTATCAATGGAAGTATAGAAATCAATGGCAACAACCACGATATTAATGGAAATCTTATTAGTGGCGGTTCATCCGTTCCAGGAATTGCAGTTGATGGCGAAACACAGAGAAACTCTGTTATTAATATGATTACAAAAAATACAATTGATCAGGTTCTCGGATCTGGTGGAATGCCAAGTGTTACGGCTATTAACAATACAGTCAACTGGTCAGAATATGCCCTGCTTGTTGCTAATAATCCTGACATTATTATTGACACACAAGAAAAAGTAAATACATTAAATACATGGGGCACCCTGACCGATCCAAAAGTTACTTTTGTTAATGGTGATATTAAATTAAATAATTCTCAGGCCGCGAGCGGCTGTGGTATTCTGGTTGTTAACGGAAGTTTGGAAATTAATGGTGGTTTTGACTACAAAGGCTTAGTAATAGCATATAAGAATACAAGTATAGATATAAAGCTCAATGGTAATGCA
>JALONF010000265.1 GCA_025455085.1 Ignavibacteriaceae bacterium | reverse complement strand
CCCCGGCGCCTGACCTTTACGATAGAAACCATATGAGATAGCTTTTCCAATCCACCTTCCATTTAAGTAGGGATCAAATTCCCTCGTTATAAACGGATCCTGGCGCTCTGTGATTAATTCTTTTTCCAGAGCTTGTTGTATAATTTCCATTGATTTTATTTTCTGCGCTTTCAGATTTTCTTCTGTATTCTCTGGTGTCCGTGATTGACAACTAACAAACAGTAATGACACCATGAATATTTGAAATAATAATACTTTCATTATTTGTATTCTTTACAATTGTTCAATGAATTATTTGTTTCGTCAAATTGATATCCTGCCCAGATACCACAAAGTGTAATGTTGAAAATCATCTTTAAATTTCTAAATTCACATTTGTTCCTGCCTTCGCAGGTTTCGCACTGCCACGCTTTATGACTTTCGTCATCACATTCAATACTTCCCTCACAAAGTCTCACTTGATTTTTAAGATTTGATTGTTTCCAGGATTCCGGATCTGGCGAGCTGCTTAGCGGACCCCCGCTTGATCTTACATCTGCTTCAGAATCCCAGTAGTAATAGTGAAAAGAATTATTTTCCCACAAACAAGCAAAAGTACCTTCGGGCGAATCAACCATATATGATTTGCCGCTACAACCAGAATTTGGATCAATGAATGTTGCGTTTGCACAATTGATGATAACTCCGTCTTCATTCCATTCTGAGTCGCACATTTGCGGACAGGTATGAATAGTATTATGAATAATGTTATTACCATTTATAGTTTCAATGATATCGACTTCACCTGCGGCGGGCCAATCAGTACAGTTAACCGGACTTGGAGTATTATAGAATTGGCCCACACCCGAATATTTATCAAGGCTTTCATCTGAAATAGAATTATTATTTTTTTTGTAAAGCCATTCATCCTGCCTGCTTCCGTTTAACCACCAGGCGGGCCAAACACCTTTTTCTGATGGAAATTTTCCTTTGAAGACAAATAAGATTTTTTGAACATCATTGTTTAGATTGTAGTACGGCTTTGATGTAAAACGGAAAGAGTCAAAACCTAAAGAATCATTTCTGCTTTTGATAAATCCATAAAGTCCATCGTTTTGTGATAACTTAATCATATCATCATTTACCCATTTCATCCGATCATAAATCACATCACCAAGAGTAGGATCTTTATGTGGAAAGGTTGTAAAAAAATATTTCTCTACTTCTGAGAAATCATATTTTTGATTATTAAAATCCAATGTAAAAAAGTAATTCTCGTAATTAACTGAGTTATGACTTTGAGCAACACACACTCCGCCAGCCAGGGTTTGAACTGTAAATAAAACTAATAGTATGTTGGTGTAATTAATAATCATCTAAAAAATTCTAATCAAAGCTGAATACGAACCGTCTGAACTGAATTAGGAACCATTTTTATAAGTGCATACTGATCACCAATTTGAAGACTAAACTCTAATGGTTCTTTTGTTGTATTTAATAATTGAACAGTAAGCAAATTATCTTTATTGATAGTGGCACAGGCATGCAATGCATCGTTGTCCAATCCATCTAATACTTTTTCTGTTTGTACTGCTTTATCACCCGGTCTTATAGTTCTGCTGAATTGTGCAAGGATATAGTAAATAGGTGTATAATAAATTTGTTTGCTTTCTGTATCGATCATAATAGGTGCGCCACAAAAATTACCTACGTGATTTGGTCCGCCTCTCTGATCTAAGACAACATTCCAATCAATCCAGCCTCTCAGCCAGTGATTGATGCTGACAATAATATTTCTGGCGTACCTATGAACAGGAGTGTAAATTGGATGATCCTCCATATTTACTGATTGCCAGGTTGCTGAGTAAGCCCAGTCTGTAGCATTCTCATTCCACCAGAACGAATCATTATCAAACCATTCTGTTTCTTTAAAGCGATGCGGATCTAAAATTCCACCAGGAGCATCTTTACCTAAATCATCAATGCATCCTTCGGTGTGTATGATGGCGTGCCCGGGAAATTTTGTATTAACTCGTTCGAAAACATCCTCGTAAACTTTGTGAGTGCTTTCGTACCAGTGAACAGCAGAACCATAAATATATTTTGCAGTCTCTTTATCACTTAAGCTGACTTCCGCCCAATGTTCTAATCCATCTCTGTTCTGATCATAGATGAGAAGTTTTACATCTTTAAATCCATTCTCGAATAACTTAGGTCCTAAATACTTTTTAATAAACTCATTTTGTGTTTCGGGAGTAAAATGCATGCTTTCCCATTGACCATTATTACCATGAGGTTCATTAACAGGGGTGATTCCCCATATTTTAATTCCCTCAGATTTATAAGCATCTAAATATCTGATAAGATAATCTGCATAAGTTTCTTCATACTCAGATTTAAGTTTACCTCCGGTTCCCTGAAAATTATTTTCCTCTGTTCCTTTGATGTAATAATCCTCAATATCCTTCATCCATGGAGGAGCAGTCCAAGCAGAAGCCACTATCCTTAAGTCATTATCTTTTTGTCTTCTTTTAACTTCGATTGCTTCTTTTATCATCGGTAACAAATCATAAGCTGGATCCAGAATGCTAGTATACTTTTGTGGATCAAATCCATTTTTATCAGGCTCGATACTAAAAGTTTTTAATTCTGTATCACCCTTTTTATCCAGGTAAGAATATTTTCCTTCAACACAAAAATCACAGGAACCGATATGAGTTCTGGTAAGTGAGAAATTAGCTCCTTTATCACCGTAAATTTTTTCCATTACTTCTGCACGTTTCTTCTTATCCAGATGAGCTAAAACAAATGCCGAGGACTCTGTGAAGGATGAACCTATTCCATCTATCGTTTGTCTGGTAACTGATGGATATATTATTATTAGATTTCCTTTTGGTGCTTTGCCTTCAGTGAAAGTTATGCTGCCTTTCTCAGAAATTTTATCTCCCGCCTCGGAAGTAACAAGATTTTCTTTTGATACCATTACATCTGTATCCTGATCACAAGAAATAAAAACAGCGCCAGCAACCAAAATAGCAGGCAGAAAGTAGATTATTTTAAACATAACTTGAATCTCCAAATCAGTCTCAACTTTTAAATCTTACCAAATTTCAAATTTCCATCTTTGTCCCACAGACCCCAGTAGGCTCCGACATCACCCTCTTTTTCGATTTTCCATGTTTCATCAAAACTTGAGAAATAGAATACATCAATATTTTCCTGATTAGCCCAAGAAAATGTATTGATGAAATAAACTAAGGCGTTTTCATACGAGGGCACTGCATTGCGATCAGGTGTGCCTAAGTTTGGCCATCCGGTTTCGCTTATGATTACTTTTTTACCTTTTGCAGCAGAAACTGCCTTGTAATACATATTTTTTAAGTATGCTAAAGAATGTTCGAGCGGATAGCCTTCCCAGAATGGATAACAGTTTGCAAGAATAACATCGCAGAGATTACATAAGCGGGGATGATTTACAAATTCAAAATATGCATCTACATATCCTACTGGAACATTAGGTATTTCCTGTTTAACTTTTTGAATATGGCCGATAATTTCATCTTCTGTTAAATCACCACGAAGCAGTACTTCATTACCAACAGCTAAAATGTCGGCATTGCCTTCTTTAGCTAATTTAATAATGCTTTCTATTTCATTTTCATTTTTATCCTTATCATCTCCCAGCCAGGCTCCGACAAGTGTTTTTATTCCATGCTTATGGGCAATTCTTGGAATATGCTCATTGCCATCAACACAGGAAAAAGATCTTACCCACTTAACATATGGTTTAATAATTTTCATTCTTGCTTCTATTTGCTCTTCGGAAATTATAGAACCAGGACTTTGATTTTCTAAATATGCACTGAAAGAAATACCGTGAATTCCATTCTTCAAAATTTGTAGAAACATCAAATCAAGATCTGATTTACTAGATTTTGATAAATCTATTCCAGCTACTGCACTATACTGTGATTGGCTTCGGGACATATTGCCTCTTATTTAAATATTATGAAT
>JALONF010000264.1 GCA_025455085.1 Ignavibacteriaceae bacterium | reverse complement strand
CGAGTGCTAATGCCGATGATAAATGAGGCCATTTTTGCATTGATGGAAGGCGTTGCATCAGCTCAGGATATCGATACGGTAATAAAACTCGGAATGAATCATCCGATGGGACCTTTGACATTAGCCGACTTCATCGGACTTGATGTATGCCTTGCGATTATGGAAGTTCTCTACAATGGTTATAATGATTCCAAATACCGTCCTTGTCCATTGTTGAAGAAAATGGTAGCAGCTAAAAAACTTGGAAGAAAAACCGGCGAAGGTTTCTTCAAATATGATAAGTGAGACTAAGCAAGTATAATTTGAATCAAGAGAAGAAAAGCTCATCATTAAAAAGTTTCTTATGGGCAAAGTCTATAGGAGAATTTATTCAAAAGCAACTGAAGAAAGTAGCTTTGCCCGAATATCTCAGCTTTACGATCTACGCAATTGTTATTGGAGTATTTGCGGGATTAGCTGCTGTTCTTTTCCACAACTCGATTGAATTCTTTAACAAAATCTTTTTCGAACAAACTGCTGAAGGACTTTATTTCCTCGGTGCTGCTGCTGTTATAGTCCTGCCAGCTATTGGAATGCTAATCCAGGCTATCATGATTAAAATGGCACCTGATATTGCGGAGAAAAAGGGAGTCTCAGAAGTAATTAAATCAGTTGCTCTGCGTGGTGGTTACATCCCATTAAGGAATACAATATTCCATTTCTTTGCTCCAGTGATTTGTATTGGTTCAGGTGGAACCGTTGGACCTGAAGGTCCTGCAGCGCAACTTGGAGGGGGAGTATCAAGCAAAATTTGCCAGCTACTGGGTTTATCTGATGTCAGAAGAAGGGTATTCACTGCTGCGGGTTCTGGCGCAGCCATTGCCGCTATATTTAACACACCACTCGGAGGTGTCTTCTTTGCAATTGAACTGATATTGCTAAACGATTTCAGTGCACCTACATTATCGGCAATTATACTTGCATCAGTAACTGCAAGCACAATATCAAGAGAGTTACTTGGAAACGAATCAATATTTACATTTATTTCTCCTGAAGCTGGCAGCTATCACTATCTTTATATGTATGCTATTCTTGGTATAATAGCTGGTCTTGCATCGGTTTTGTATCTAAGATATTCAAGTGCAACGAGTCATTTTATAAGGAAGAAAATCTTAGCTAAAGGAATTCCTCAATGGCTTGTCATGATAATAGTAGGTTTATTTGTTGGCGTTAGCGGATATTTTTTCAAGGATATTTTTGGAATCGGCTATTCAGGTATCAACAATGTATTAGCAGGAAAACTTATTTGGAAAGTTGTACTAATTTTATTCATACTGAAGTTTTTACTTGTTCCGCTCGTTATAAACTCAGGAGGTTTTGGCGGAATGTTTGCACCGTCCTTATTTATGGGTGCTTGTCTAGGTTATTTATTTTCCTTCTCTGCTAATAATTTATTTGGATTGCAACTCGATACTACAACCTATATTCTAGTTGGTATGGGAGCAATGCTTGGTGGAATAAACACAATACCGATAACTGCCATACTTATCATCTTTGAAATGACACAGGAGTACAGCTTTATATTACCGCTGATGCTTGCAGTAATTGTGAGTACTACGATAAGCAGATTGGTTCGTAGAAGTTCTGTTCATGTTCAGCATCTTGAAGAGCAAGGTTACCAAATATCTGAAGGACGAGAATCGAATATCTTAAAATCAATTTTCATCAAAGATCTAGAACTGAATATAATAAATACCGTTCACGAGAATACAAAACTTCCGGAGTTAGTTGAGAAGATGATTAAAAATCCGAGTAACTCATTTTATACTGTAAATAATGAAAATAAAATTACTGGTGTAATAACTGAAGTTGAACTTAGACCAATAATGACTGAGTATGAAAACTTGAAAGACTTTTTCGTTGCAAATGATATTGCAAACCCTCACGTAACTTTTACAAAACCTGAGGATGATCTTGATCATGTGTTAAGATTGTTTAGCAAGATGAATGTTGATAGTATTCCGGTTATTTCAGATGATGATGAAAGTAGGCTATTAGGAGCAATCAGTCGTCAGGAGGTTTTACTAATTTACAATCATGAGTCCTTGAAGCTTAATCTGGCAGATGGTTTGTCAAGCGAACTAAAGACAATTACCGACTCTGGTTCATCGACAGTTGCAGAAGGTTACTCAATCGCTGAAGTAGTAGTAGTAACAGATCTAATTGGAAAAAGTTTAACAGAATTAAAAATAAGAAGTAATTATGGTTTAGAAGTATTAATGATAAAAAAACCTCAAGAGATGTTTGATGAATCTGAAGAAAACGAATTAATAATCAGTGCTGATCCAAATTATAAATTTAAATGGGGAGATAAATTAGTAGTCTTTGGACGGGATGAGAATATTGAAAGATTCAAGAAAATATGAAAGAATAGTCCGATAATGTATATTATGTAAACTAATAGACACCCTTTTTATGCCATCCCAGTCAGTTTCAAATAAATATAAACAGCTATAATCACCAGCAACAACCAAATCACCGGACTCTTTTTCTTTCTGTTCAATTTCATTTGTCTTCTAAATCCAAGCTTTTTTTTTCTTTTTTCATCTTTGTCTTCTTCGGGTTTGTAAAACCTTGACGTGTAGTCAAATATTCTATGAGGTGATTTCTTAAAGAACATAGCTAGTCGGATTGATTATTCCTGAATAAAGCATCGACGAATAATTGAGGATTAAAGGTCTGAAGGTCATCTAATTTCTCTCCAACACCAATATATCTTACAGGTATCCGATTAGTTGCACAAATCTGAAATATGGTGCCTCCCTTAGCAGTTCCATCAAGCTTGGTGATTATCAATCCTGTGAGCTTTGTAACTTTAGAAAATTCTTCTGCCTGAACAATTGCATTTTGTCCAAGGGTTGCATCAAGAACAAGGTAAGTGTCATGCGGAGCATTGGGAAGTAATTTACTAATTGCTTTGTTTATTTTATTAAGTTCGCTCATAAGATTGACTTTGCTTTGAAGTCTACCTGCAGTGTCAATCAAAACAACATCGTATTCTTCATCAATAGCTTTTTTAACTGATTCGAAAGCAACTGAAGAGGGGTCTGCTCCTTTATGCTGTTGAATTATTCCAACTCCTGCGCGCTGAGCCCAGATCTCAAGTTGTTCATTTGCAGCTGCGCGAAAAGTATCAGCGGCTCCAACAATAACTTTATTTCCGGCCATTTTATAATTACTGGCTAGCTTTCCAATGGTAGTTGTCTTCCCTACTCCGTTAACGCCAACAATAAGAATTACGTACGGCTTAACTTTATCTTTAAAGCCATCTGAAGAAACATTGGTTTGTTCAGTATTTAGAATTTTTAGCAGTTCATTCTTTAATAACTCAATAATGTTAGATAAAGTACGGTCCTTTTCATCCTTTAAATTTATTCTGAGATTGTTAATTATCTTTTCAGCAAGTTCGGAACTTAGATCAGAAGAGATTAAGATTTCTTCCAATTCATTTAATGTATTATCATCAATAACTGCCTTACCAGAAAACGTTTCGGTAATCTTGGTAACAAGCTTCTCCCGTGTTTTACTTAAACCTTCTTTTAACTTATTCAGATTTATGTTGCTGAAAAACTTCATTGTGCCTGCTTTTATAATATAGTTCCCTAATGAAACAAATATGAGAATAATGCTCAGATAGTAAAGTAACAGGTATGGTAGAGATTGACCGTCAACATTGAGTAAAATCATCAGGAGAGTGAATGAAATGGCAAGTACCGTGGCTTTACCAATGTAATCAGATGGAAGAACCTTTCCGATTTTCTTTGATACAATAAGTCCTCCCAAAAGTATGAGCAAGTCTCTTCCTACAATTAAATAAAAATAGTAATGAGGTATCTTTCCCAGGAAAAATAAATTGAGAACTACAAAAACTACCAGAACTTTATCAGCCAGCGGATCAATTATTTTTCCAAATTCAGTGATCTGATTTAGTTTCCTTGCGAGGTAGCCGTCAAGTATATCTGTTATCGCCGCGAAGATACCGATTCCACCAACTATATAGCCTGCGGTTATTTCATCAAAATAATTAAACGCTATCCAGACAGGAATAACGAGAAGAAGCCGGATGAAGCTTAATGTGTTAGAAGCATTAAAAATTTTATTGGTGCTCATTTTATTTTATTACAGCAAACTTACCTAGCTTTTCTTCCTGTTCATTCTTTGATGCATCGGTCATAACAATTCGGTAAATATAAATTCCGGATGAGAGAGTATTTCCGTTCAAATCCTTTAAATCGAAAGTCACACCGCCATTGCCATCACTCTCCTCGATCTCACCGATTTTGGTTCCATCAACAGTCCAGATGGTTATCTGTGCATACCTTGGCAGATTGGCGAAAGTCAACGCTTCACCACTTTCTGGCTTAACAGGATTCGGATAGACGTAAACATCAGAAAGATCATTGGCAAAGGAGGAAAGAACTATATAGCTTCCCGCGCCTTCATTTATTTTAAGACTTCCTGTTGACGCGGAGGAAAAAATATCTTTTACTCTAAGTACATATTCTCTTCCTATTGAACCAACAGGCTTCTGACCATTTAAACTTATGTTTACCATTTTTTTGTTTGATGCATCAACACTAACTGAAGTGACTTTATTCACAGGTTCAAAAATGTAGTTACTAACATTCTCCGCGGTTGTTTCATCAACTTCTAAATTAAATATAACTCTGATATTATATGCATCAACTATTTTGAACGAGGTGATGAAAAATTCAGGATTTACAATAATAGAATCCATTTCAAAAGTAACATTGGTTGGTTCAATTGGCGAACCATAATAATCACGAAAATCTGAGATCGATAATTCATTCAATCCAACTGGAATTTCATCACGAAACGTAACCAGATATGAGTATTGACTTGCAGGTGAAATCGAGTTCGGAAAAACATTACCATTTAATTTGAAGGCCTGCAAATTCTCAATTGTATTGTTCATCTTTTCTGAAAATTTAACTGTCACTGTATTGCTGCTAGTGCCA
>JALONF010000263.1 GCA_025455085.1 Ignavibacteriaceae bacterium | reverse complement strand
ATAATATTAGTACCCTGTCTTCCTTCAATTGCCTCAAGATAGGCACCTTGATCATATAAAGGCATTATGCGTGAAAGCTCTAATCCAGCTTTTTCATTGCTTTCAGATTTTTGATTTACATAAAAATAAACTATCGCTGCAACCGCCACCAACACTCCAGCATAGATGAGGACTTTATTCTTGTTCTTTTCAAAAAATATAACAGCGTTTTTGTAAAATACTAATAGTTTATCTTCTTTAATTTCTTTCTTAGAAAGTTTCTTCTTTTTCTGTAGCATTAATACATCCTTTTGTTAACAACTATTTAATTAAAAACCTTGCAAAAATAATACTTTTTAACACAATCTGCCATTTGGATTGTACGCCCAGGAGGACTTGAACCTCCAACCTTTGGAACCGGAATCCAACGTTCTATCCAGTTGAACTATGGGCGCATTAAATGCCGATTCTTATATGATTTGAATAAATCCAGGCCTTGTTGAAATAGTAGACTTCTACCCTGTAAGCACCAGCTTTTTTTACCTCAAATTCTGCCTTATCTGAACTAAAATCAGCGATTTCTTTTCCGTTACGGATAATCTTGATTTCTGCAGTTTGGACTGGCAAAGTTACATATAAAGTTATCTTTTCAGAAAAATCGAGATAGTCACCCATATGATATTTTTTCTTTCCGGACTTAGCATAAAACTGAAAACCTTTTGAGTTGGCGTGATAATCATTTGCAATGAAACTTCTTCCATAGGCCAGAGCTTCATAAATAGCTGCTTTTGATTTCGCCAACTTCTGTTTGTTGTTTCCTCTTACAAGCGGTTCTGGCAGCAGCACATGATTATGAATAGATTTGAAGAGAACTTTGTATGGAAAAATTTCTACTTCAAAAAATCCAAAAAGATTCTGTTTATGAGCATGAGCGTCAACCCCGCCGAATCCAACCACTTTACGTTTTAAGTTTAGTTCATCCCACAATTTAAGTGTTTCCACAGGTGGAGCTATAATTGAACGTAATGGATGAAGAAATGAAGTATATTTATTCTGCTCGGTCAGGTTTTCCATCCACTCCGACATATGGTTCCAGATTTCCATTCCATTATAATCCTCAATACTCCAATCCACCCATGGATATGGCGGATGTTCTTCCATATGATTTCTTTTTTCGTGAGGATGAGCAAGAAATCCGATGCCGCCAGCTTCTTTTACTTTGCGGACATATTCTTTGGCCGATAATCTTGTTGAATATGCTTCATTAATTCCGAAAGCAAGATAATGATTCCTGTTTTCTTTATCATTTATTTCACATCCAATCAGACAAAGTGTTTTACCATACCATTTTTCAAATCCTTCTTCCAACCCTCGCAGAGTATTATGGTCTGTAATCAGAAGAAAATCCAGGTCAGATTCATCAGCAAACTTTGCTATCTCCGGTATCTCACCCGTACCATCTGAAAACAAAGAGTGAACATGTGCAACGCCAACGTATTCAATCATAAAGCTAAAAGTTTTTGTTAGCCAGAAATTAAATAAGATTAGGTTCTAAGGAAAATGAGTAATTATGGTATGTAACTTCTAAATCGCTATTTAGTATGAGTTAATTCTGAATTAAAATAAAAATAACTACTTCTTTGGGCTTTCAATCCAATTAAATTAGCAAGAGTTTAGATTTTATCTATAACACAAGCTCAGTTTGAGTTGCATACTTTGTAGTATGTTCAACTGTCATCCCGCTGATTTTGTTAATGAGAATATTTATTCTCTCATCAGTAGCATCTTCAAAATTTTCAAAAGCTTCATCCGAACTAAAAATGTACTGTTCTTGAAAACGATTGGGTTTCCCCTTAACTTCATAAACAGAATAACTTTCCAATCCTTCTGCTTTGATTAAACTTTTCAGCTCTCTGATCGTTTTAAGATATTCTTCTTTCTTGTCCCCTTGAATATCATAATTTATTGTAAATAGGACTTTAGACATTAGCTCTCCAAATTTTAAATTTTTATTTCGCCGGTAAATATGACTTTAGCCGGACCCGTAAGTGATAAGTTCCTTACTTTTGAATTTTCCACATCAAAATTTACTAATAAATTTTCATTGGATTTAGGAATTATTTTTACCGGGACAAATAATTTTTTAGTTACAAAACAAATCAATGCTGCTGCCACAGAGCCTGTTCCGCAAGCTAAAGTTTCAGCTTCAACTCCCCTTTCATAAGTTCTGATGTTCAATGCACCATCTTTTACGTCAATGAAATTAACATTAGCCCCGCCGGGAGAAAACTCAGGCAAATTTCTTATTTCTCTGCCCAGCATCTCCACCGGGATATTATCCAGTGAATTAAAAAAAGCTTCAGTTTCACTTATATCAATGACTACATGCGGTGAACCTGTATCAGCGAAATGGGCGTTTATTAATTTTCTGCCAGCTTTTACTTTAAAGTTATATTTGATTTTTTTAGGTGGATTTAGATAAAACTTTATTTCCGATTCTGATATGACCTCACCTTTATATTCAACTCCATTTGAAATAAACTCAGCTTTATCGTCTTTTAATCTGCCAGATTCTGATGCAAACAAAATAGCGCATCTTGCACCATTTGCACATAAGCTTCCTGTTGAACCGTCAGCATTATAATAATTCATTACGAAATTATGAGTACTGGAATCTGCAATTGTGATAAGTCCATCGGCGCCTACCCCGTTTCGTCTGTCGCAGAGTTTTTGCACAAGGTCTGTGTTTATCTGAAGCCAATCATTTTGTTTCTTATCAATAAAAACAAAATCATTGCCAGCACCGCTCATTTTTGTAAAAATAATATTTTCCATTTTGATGTGAAATTTAACCGATGAGCCAGTAGCAAGCAATGAAATAATTGCTGATAAAATATCGTGATCAACAAATTGAAGGGAGGAAGTAATTAGGTAATTACTTCCTCATAAAACTTAATTAGTGTAAGTTCTCATCATAGTGGCAACTTCCTGAGCCTGCCTAGTATTGTATTCGAAGGCAAGCTTCTTATAATTGATTAAATCTACGATTGTTCCAATCAGACAAAGACCACCTGTTAGTAAATATAGAATTCCAAGACCTATCTGCCCTAGAACAAATCTTTGGACTCCTGCTATTCCAATAAATCCAATCAATGTGAATAAAAGCATATTGCTTGGGTCTTTTCTTCTGGACATATATGACATTGCAAATTGCTGCGACTGGTTGTCATTCATATCCTTAATTAACATCTGTACGTAAGCCATTTCGTCTGCTTCCAAACTTGGCATTAGTTGAAATGCGTTAGGCATATTTCCTCCAATTATTTTTAATGATGGTGAATATTCTAAGAGTTAAAACGATCAATGCAAAAATTCCTAAAGGGTGCGCTACAAATGATGAAATAAAATCACCTTTGAACAGATAAGAAATTGAATTGCCTAAACCGCATCCTGGACAAAAATCAATTCCGAGATTTGCAAGAGGACAAACTGTAAAATGAGTTTCCTCGGGAGAATGAATCAATGCGAGATATAATAAACCGAATGTCCAGACAACAGCTTCAAACCCAAATAAAGACCATAGCTTCAAAATCTTAGTTAAGATTTAGTATTTCTTTTGGAAACTTAGATAATCAATTTTGTTTTAACAATTGATGATTGATGAGTGGTATAATTTTATCGGTGAGTTAAGAATTACATTGAGACAAATAGCGCTACCTTTTCTGTAATGAGACTTCGCCGACGCAGGCTTCATTTGTCGCTTTCTCAGAAATGTTTCTTTGCAAACGCTCTCCCGGAATGGCTTTTTAAATATTTCTCAAAAGCTATTGCATTTTCTTTTTCAGTAAACAGTGTAATGATTTTCGGGATATTTAACACTTCGAAGAATGTAAACGTAATAATACATTTTGTCTCCATTATTTTTCTGGTTGGTTTACCAGGGCGTAGTTTTGAGTTTCTACTCGTTCTATTTGGCACGGCTTCGTCTTCAATAGACTTGCAGGCTTCATTTTTCGCAAAGCTCAAAACGAAGCCTGGTGGAGGTGCGGGGAGTCGAACCCCGGTCCGAAATTAAGATCCAAAGAACATCTACATACATAGTCTGTTTCTTTTTGACTTTAAGCTGCCAAACAGACAAAGATCACTTAAAGTCTGCCTGCTGTTAAATTCGCTTCATCTCCGCAGACGAAAGACTCAGCTATTCTACCTAAACGGCGTTCTTTCTAACCCCGGTAAAAAGGAGAAAGAAGAACGAGCTACGTTTTATTTACGCAGCTAAGGCGTAGTTATATTCGCCAGTTATTGTTTTGTTCCCAATTTTTTAACGTGTCTTCGGGGAACACGGTACGCAGTTCTAAGTCTCCTCAATCCCGTCGAAACCAAAATTTCACCCCCAAGGGTAAATTCCAAATCACAAAATCCAAATTTCAATCAGGATTTTGGATTCCAGATAATGTCAGGATGGTTTGAGACTTTATTCTCAAAACGTGAAAGAACAAAGAAAAGATCTGATAATCTATTGAGGAAAATAATAATATTATCACCTATTGTAACCGTCTTTTTCAATGCCACAACTTCCCGCTCTGCTCGTCTGCAGACTGTTCTGCAAATATGAAGTAAAGCAGAACTTTTTGAGCCGCCGGGAAGAATAAAATTACGAAGTTCTTCAAGCTGTGCATCGTACTCATCAATCATTTTTTCAATTTCTTTATAGAATGATTCCGGTGTTCTTTGAATATTCAACTTTGCATTTTTGTCAGTATCAGGTGTTGCTAAGTCTGATCCAATTGTGAAAAGATAATTTTGAATCTTCGATAAATTCTCTATTACGCTTTTGTCTTTAGTCTCAGTAATAGTATAACCAAT
>JALONF010000262.1 GCA_025455085.1 Ignavibacteriaceae bacterium | reverse complement strand
GTTGAAGACTTCGGTGGATCAGAAAACGGTGAAACTGCAAAAATATATCTTGCTAACAGTTACGCTTTTCTGGGTAATTATGATGAAGCATTTAAGTATTACAAGGACTACAGCGGCAGCATTGATTATTTTGAAGCTGCATCCTTGGCAGGGCAAGCTGGTTATTTTGCAGCTAAAGAGGATTATGAAAAAGCTGCGAATTTATATCTAAATGCTTCGAAAATATCACAAATAAATTCTCAGAATCCTGATTATTTGCTGAACGCAGGTATATATTACTTAAAGACCGGTGAGAAAGAAGAAGCAAAAATTCTTTTTAACAGAATAAAAGAAGATTATGCTACCTCTTTGGCATACAGGGAAGTTGATAAATATCTTTCAATGATTTACTAGTGATTCTCTATTGAAATAATCAGAATCGATCAGAATTAATCTTTTTCTTTCTTTAACTTAGTAGTGTCAGATTTCTATTTCCTAACAAAAAATATTTTAAAACTTAACTCAACGGGATATTATTTAATTTTTTATGGCAGATACCTCAGATTTCAGGAATGGTCTAATAATAAAGTTCAAAAATGATTTGTACAGCATTGTAGAATTCCAGCATGTTAAACCGGGTAAAGGCGGCGCATTCGTCCGTTCAACTCTTAAAAATTTGAGAACTGGCAGAGTTTTAGAAAACACATTCAGGGCTGGTGAAAAAGTTGAAACTGTGCGCGTCGAGAGAAGAAAATATCAATATCTTTTCTCTGAAGGTGATTCATTAGTTTGTATGGATAATGAAACTTATGAACAGATTAATATCTCCAGAGATTTGTTCAGCGAAGGTGTTAAGTTTCTTAAAGAGAGTGAAGAGGTTGAAATCCTTTTTAATGGTTCAGATATTATTTCTGTTGATATACCAATATTTATAAATCTTAAAGTAGTTGAAACTGAACCAGGCTTTAAAGGCGATACTGCTACTGGTGCATTAAAACCAGCTAAGCTGGAAACAGGAGTTTCAATAAACGTTCCCTTGTTCATAAATGAGGGTGATCTGCTAAAAGTTGATACCAGAACAGGGGAATATTCAGAAAGAGTTAAATCTTAAATTAGAGGCTGCATATGGATCTTGACCTTATTAAAAAACTAGTGAAAATTGTGGATACGAGCAGTGTCACTGATCTCGAAATCGAAGAAAATGGTGTGAAGATAAAGATTGCGAAGAAGATCAGAAGCTCACAGGTAATTACACAAGCACAAATTCCTGTTGCACAAGCTCAACCAATTCTTCAACCATCTTCTACTGGAGTAACAGAAGTTTCTAAACAGAAATCTGAACCTGAACCAACAGCAGCTAACCTTCATGAAATAAGATCGCCTATTGTTGGTACCTTTTATAGAGCGCCTGCACCTGATGCCGATTCTTATGTTCAGATTGGTTCAACTGTATCACCGGGCGGTGTGTTGTGCATAGTCGAAGCAATGAAATTAATGAATGAGATTGAATCTGATGTTGCCGGCAAAGTAGTTAAGATTTTGGTGGAGAATGGTAAACCTGTGGAATATAATCAGCCGCTTTTTTTAATCGAGCTGGCTTAACCAACTCTAAAACCTGGATAGATTTTGTTTAACAAGATTTTAATCGCCAACCGTGGTGAAATAGCACTTCGAATTATCCGCACCTGCAAAGAGCTGGGTATAAAAACTGTTGCCGTTTATTCTGAAGCTGATAAAGATTCTCTTCACGTTACATTTGCCGATGAAGCTGTTTGTATTGGTCCTCCATTTGGAAAGGATAGCTATCTTAAAATTCCTGCTATAATTTCTGCCGCACAGGTTACCGGTGCTGATGCAATACATCCGGGATATGGATTTCTTGCCGAGAATGCAAGCTTTTCTGAGATTTGTCAGGAATCAAACTTAAAGTTTATTGGTCCTTCACCCGAGATGATCAGGGCAATGGGAGATAAAGCTTTCGCAAAAGATACAATGAAGAAAAACGATGTGCCTGTTATTCCGGGAAGTGATGGTGTTATTAATAATATAGAAGTTGCAATAGGTCTTGCTCATGAAATAGGTTTTCCGGTGATCATAAAAGCATCTGCAGGCGGTGGCGGGAAAGGGATGAGAATAGTCTGGGAAGAAAGTGAATTCCATAAGGCATTTCAGACTGCAAGAACAGAAGCTGAAGCAGCTTTTGCTAACGGGGATGTTTACATAGAAAAGTTTATTGAGAATCCACGGCATATTGAAATTCAGATAATGGGTGACCAGCACGGTAATGTTTATCACTATGGAGAAAGAGATTGCTCAGTCCAGCGAAGACATCAGAAGCTAATCGAAGAATCTCCGTCACCAGCAGTGGATGAAGATTTAAGAACCCGTATGGGAGCTGCTGCCGTTAAAGGGGCACATTCTGTTAATTATGAAGGAGCCGGAACTATCGAGTTTCTCCTTGATAAGCACAAGAATTTTTATTTCATGGAAATGAATACAAGAATTCAGGTCGAACACCCCGTTACTGAATTAGTTTATGATGTTGATCTTGTTAGGCAACAGATTCTTGTTGCAGTAGGTGAGAAAATAGAGGCAAAACCTAAAAAGCCACATGGTCATGCAATTGAATTCAGAATTAATGCAGAAGATCCTGAAAATAATTTCAGACCATCGCCAGGTAAAATAACTTCACTGCATTTCCCAGGTGGATTTGGTGTGAGGAATGATTCGCATATTTATCATTCTTACTCTATTCCTCCTTATTACGATTCATTGATTGCAAAGTTGATCGTCTGGGGTACTGACAGAGAGCGAGCTATCATGCGTGGCAAAAGAGCATTGAGCGAATTCATCGTTGAAGGAATTAAAACAACTATACCATTTCACTTAAAAGTACTGGAAGATGAGAGATTTAAAAGTGGTATTTTTGATACAAGCTTTCTTGAAAAATTTTAACATTCATTATATTCATTAAAAAATTACTTAAGAGGGAAAAATGAAAATACCGGAAAATATTAAATATACTAATGACCACGAATGGGTTCGTGTTGAAGGAAACATAGGAGTTATAGGAATTACAGATTATGCGCAGGGAGAGCTCGGAGACGTAGTTTTTATCGATATCGACCCTGGCTTAAAAGAGATTTCTAAAGGAAATTCATTCGGTACAATAGAAGCCGTGAAAACAGTTAGTGATATGTTTGCACCTTTTAGCGGTAAGCTTATTGAAATAAATAAGAAGCTTTCTGACTCACCGGAAGTCGTTAACTCTGATCCTTATGGTGAAGGCTGGATGGTCAAAGCTGAATTGTCCAATCCTTCTGATCTTAACGATCTGCTTGATGCGCAGGCTTACAAGAGTCTTATCGGTCAATAAAACAGCTATCGATTTCAGATAGTAATTATTTCTATTTTAACCCGTGAATAACGGGTTTTTATTTTTTGTGAAATATTTATTTTAGTATAAATGAAACAACGTGACTTAATTCTTATCATTGACTTTGGCTCACAATACACCCAATTGATCGCGCGTCGTGTTAGAGAGGTTAAAGTTTATTCCGAAATTCATCCGCATACTATCTCACTTGAAGCAGTTAAAGAACTAAATCCAAGAGGAATAATTCTATCAGGCGGACCGATGAGCGTTTATGATGAATCAGCACCAGATATCGATCCGCAGATATTCAATCTAAAAGTACCATTTCTCGGCTTGTGTTATGGACTCCAGCTTATCTGCAAAAATTTTGGAGGAGTTGTTGAACCAGCAAC
>JALONF010000261.1 GCA_025455085.1 Ignavibacteriaceae bacterium | reverse complement strand
CCCAAATATCGTAAGGTCCTGTTGGTGCATAGATTACAAAACAACTATCATCAGTGGCATATCTAAAGCCCGGTTTTGGTCCCTGCAATCCTGATAAAATGGCTTGACTGTTCATTATACCAATATTTTGCGCCCAATTACCATTTCTGTTAGTGCCTATATATCGCAAGGAGTCGGGTGATCCATCTAATCTCCATGCAAAATAATGTTTATTTTGATTTCGCACTCCAACAATTTCAGGCTGCCAGGAATGGCTGGTTGCACTTCCTTGAAGTACTGCCTGGTTCATAGAATTAAAATTACCAAAATTTGTTGTTCTGTAATATGTGATCCACCAACGTGAATTGGTGTTCTGTCTGAAGACACAATATACACTTCCATTATCGTTACCATTGGATGATAACCTGGCAAATTGTTTGTGATCAGAGGGATTATTACCGCCTATAAATCCTCCGGCACCAACAGAAGTTCCTGGTCCGTTGCTTATATCACTTTTTGCAAAAAATATTTTTGTAGTATCCGGAATATTTGAGTAAGAAACTATTATTGAATCGGAACCATTTCTGAAGAAAGCTATATCAGAATGTAAATCTACTGTATAATTCGTAGTTGTATTCCACCAAAACTTATCCGCCTTATATTGGAAAGTAGGGGTAGTAGTATAAGGATTTGTGCATCTGAGAGTTTTTTGTGAATTAAAGTGACTGGAACCTCCTGTGGAGGAATCGAAAGAAGCAACCATATAGACATATGCAATGCTTGGCCATATTGCATTGTCAGAAGTAATTCGCAGGCGGTAAAATCTCTTTGTTGCATCGTCACCCGGCCAGGAAAGAGCATAGAAGCTGCCACCAAATGTCGGGCTTTGCATTATTAAGCCACCGGTTCGCCATCTTCCTGTACCTGCATCATTTCTAAACCCATAAACTATCCAGATATATTTTTCACCTGTACTGGCTTCAATTATTTCCATATCCATTTCATCCCAGCCAATTTGGTCAGTACCGCCCAATTTGCCAACGGCATAGGATGTCCAGCTTTCTCCATTAGTGTCAGAATAATAAACTCTGACGCTATCAGCAACACCACCTCTCTGCATAGAAAAAGCTACCCAAATTCTACCCGCTGTTGCTCCTATCTGTTCTGTCGCTGTTGCCATAGATGAAACAAATGCAGTACCTGTATTACGGATTTCTACATTACCAATAGCTTCCGGTGCATAAACAGGTTCGCTATTTGGAGCCGGCATAATAACTCCATCATAATATTCACCGGGTTTTGAAACTGAATTTGGATTTAATGATTCAAGCTGATTTTCAAGTTCCAAAATTCTGTTAAGATTGCTTCTGTCATTTGTTTCCCTCAACTGCCTGATTTCATTTATTAACTGATTCTCTGCGGCAGTTCTTTCTCTGATCATTGGAATTCCGGATTCATCATTCGGATCAGCGGAATTGTTGCCTTTGTACTGAACTGTGTTCGTAATAATACCGGGTAATTCCTGAGCGAATAGGATCTCTGAGAATAGAAGACAGAGAAACGAAAGAAAAATGAAAACGTGTATGAATTGTTTCATGTATAACCTCCTTAAAGTTTGTGAATGAATGATTACATTGGAATTCTTAATAAAGAATTAGACCAATCTCTTGATGTCAAAAATTTTAATTTCAAATTAACTTAAAACAAAAATTGTAAAAATGATTTACATTGTCAACTAATCTTGACTTATAACAATAGTTCAAGATTATTAACAAAAGTAATTGATAAAAAATATCTGGCTGAATTTCTAAACTCAATTAGTAACTTAAAAAAAAGTTTCACTGATTAGTCGGAGAAAAAATGTTACATTTCCTTTTCGGCTAGCAGCTGCTTATTTATTACAAACTGTCCTTGTTTGATGTGGTCTTCAGTCACATATACTATGCCATCTTCATTATGGGGTTGACCGAAAGCTGAATGGATTGATTTTAGCCCGCCGAACTATTTTCGGGAATCTGTCAAGTAAATGAGATCGCCGATATTGGCTTTCATTTTTGCCATATCTGCCGTAGAAAAGTTTACAGTATCCTCTTCACCAGGTTTTATTTTCCAGTTTACTTTTACTTTTTCCCCTTCAGCATCGTTTATTTTACTTCCTTTAAAGTTCTCTTTTGTCTTACTCAACGACCAAACTGTTAAACCATCGGTCTTTTCTTGTGCATTATAATCGATGAAATAATCGGAGGCAATAATTACTAGAAATATTAAAAGTATTATTGCTCCAAATAGAACTGGCAATGAAGCAACATTAAAAATAATCATTGCAAATAGTAAAGCAGAAATAATCGTTACACCCATCATTATTAATTTATGATTAGGCATTGTTTTGATTTGTTTGATTAGGCTTTGTTGTTGGTTTTGCGTTATCGTAGTTAGTACTGCAACAAGCACACAAGCAACAAGATTGTACAAAGCTCCAATATATATGTATGGGTGATCAGGTACATACATAGTGCCGTGAGCGAATATTTGTATCAGAGGAACAGGATAATGCATACCAAGAACCATCAAGGCTACACCTCCAATAAAAGTTGAAATCACGGCGGTGTTTGTGAATCGTCTCCAGAATATCCCGAAGAAAATTCCAACAACTAGTGGGGGAGTTAGAGTTGAATGAAAATATCCGTGTGCTTCATAAACTGTTGGAAATGCACTAAAAGGAATTACTGCAAGTACACCCATTACAGTAAAAAATGCTGATGCGATTCTAGCAGAAAAAAGTTCCTGTCTGTCTTCCTCCTTCCAGGTTTGAGTTTTTTTGCTTAACCATTTTTTAGCAGGACGATGAACATCATTAATGTAAATTGCAGCAATTGCATTGAGTAAAGTATCTACTGTTGACATCAGAGCCGCAGTTAATGCTGCCATAATAAATCCAAATACCCCTGGAAGAGCAATTACATTTGCAACTACAACAAAAATTGCATCAGGATCTGTGTTAGGACTAACTGCTTCAGGATTAATTAAGGAAATAGCTTTACCAATCCATCCTGCATTTCCAACAACGATTGCAGAGATAGGCAACATGAAAAGAATGTTGAATGAAGCTGCTTTTCTTCCTTCATCAACACTTTTGCAAGACATAAAACGCATCAGTAAACCCATATTCATAAAAAGAAAACCGACTGAGCCTGCAACGCCATCCTGCCAAAAAATTCCGACAAAGTTAAAACCGGGTGGTTCGTTAAAGTGAGCTAGTGGAAGTTTCCATTCAGTCGGCAGAAGATTCCAAAAAATATCGAATCCTCCCAGGTAAGAAATACCCAATCCAAAAACAAGCATGCCCGCAAATATCAAAATAAATCCCTGCACCAGGTCAGTGAATATAACTGCTGTCTGACCACCGTAAGTGATATATATTCCTACTATAAAAGCTATTACAACTACAAGGCCCATCAGAGTAATCTGAATATTCATCCCGAAAATTTCAAAGCTTGGCGGAAGAAGAGGAAGAATTGCTTTTCCCATTGTCAGAAATCCAATACCAACGTATCCAATCATATAAAGAAGCAATAGAATTGTAGCGAGAAATCTTGTTGCAGGAGAAAATCTTTTCTCAAAATATTCCGGAATGGATCTAATTTTTGTATAAACAATTATTGGCAGCCACCCGAAAATAAAAAACGGCAGAAAGAACCAGTCATTCATATAAGTCATGGTAGATGAAAAACCGGCTTCAAATCCCTTTGCAGAGTATTTTATAAAGCTA
>JALONF010000260.1 GCA_025455085.1 Ignavibacteriaceae bacterium | reverse complement strand
AATCTGTTTAGTGCCTACAACAGAGAACAATAAACCCAAACGGTTTGCAGGCATTCTTCTTCACCTGCACCCGCAATCAATTAAGAAAGATGCAATAGCTTTCAGCCGGACATTCGGTCTGGGTGGAATGGCTGCCCTTCTGATTGTCATTCAGTTCATTACCGGAATAATGCTCCGTTTTTACTATGAGCCATTCCCGCAAAAAGCTTACGATTCAATTTTACACTTACAAAACAATGTTTTGTTCGGGCAACTGATCAGAAACATTCATCATTGGTGCGGAGTGTTTCTGGTAATCATTGCTTTTCTTCATCTTCTCAGAGTTTTTTTTACGGGAGGATTTCAATCTTCAAGAAAAGTAAACTGGATTATTGGTTTAGTTCTCCTGGTTCTAATAGTTTTTTCAAACTTCACTGGTTACCTTCTTCCCTGGGATCAACTGGCATACTGGGCGGTAACAGTTGGCACAAGCCTACTAAATTATTTTCCAGTTATCGGAGAAGGTATCAGACAATTTATTTTAGCAGGTGATGAAGTAAATGCAAACACATTAATTATCTTTTACAATTTTCATACAGCAATGGCTTATCATTTCTGGCGTGTTAGAAAAGCCGGTGGAATTTATCTTCCTAAATCAAACGAAGTAAATGAAATAATTCCAACTTATCCGAATTTAGTTTACAAAGAGTTCATAGTCGCACTAGTACTGATTGCAGTTGTGCTTGTCTTTTCTGTTTTTCTTAACGCACCTTTACTTGCAAAAGCAAATCCTGACTTTAGTCTTAATCCAACAAAAGCACCGTGGTATTTTGCGGGCATTCAGGAATTACTTTTACACTTTCATCCTTTTGTTGCAGCATTTCTGATTCCGTTAACACTTATTTTTTTACTGACCATACTACCATACATAAATTTTAAAGAGGAACCGAGTGGATACTGGTTTCATTCAGAAAAAGCAAAACAAGCTGCTAAATTCACGGCTATTGTTTCTTCAATAATTACTTTGATACTAATAATTATTAATGAATTCATTCCCGCCTTTGAAATTCTTCTACCCTGGCTGAATCCTTTTATCAGTAATGGATTAATCCCTCTTGCGATTGTTCTTTTTATGCTTTGGCTGTTTTACAAATTTGTATCTAAGAAGTTCAACTTGTCATATCTCGAAGTTGTGCAGACCATGTTCGTATTTGTTGCTGCCTCCTTTATCATTCTAACTTTGATTGGAATATTTTTCCGTGGCGTTGATATGGAATTAACCTTTCCTTGGAATCTGTGATTTATGAAATCCAAAAAGGACATAAAAAAGAAAAAGCAGGAACAAGCCAATGTTGAGATACAAACTCAGCCAAAAGATGCTGTGCAAACAAGACGTGAGTTCCTGAATACTTTATGGAAAGGATTGGGTGTTGTAGCTTTCATTGAACTCACTGTTGTATTCTTCGGATATTTATTTTCAGGTAAAAGTGAAAACGAAAGTCTAAAACCAAAGCAGCTTTTTGATGCTGGCAACATCAACACATTTCAAAAAAATTCAGTTACAATTTTCAGAAGCGGAAGATTTTATCTTGTGAGATTAGATGACGGAGGATTTCTCGCTCTATCTCTTAGATGCACACATCTTGGATGCTCAATAAATTGGGAAGAAGATAAGCAAAGATTTATCTGTCCCTGTCATGCTTCCGCATTTGAAATAAATGGAAATGTTCAGAATCCCCCTGCCCCGTCAGCGCTGGATTACTTCCCTGTTCTGATTCAGAACGGAAAAGTGATGGTGGATATCGGGACGAAACTAACGCGAACTCGTTTTAATAAAGAACAGGCTGCATACATCTGATTTTTATGATTAGCAACTGGAAAATAGCCGGAATCGTTGCAACAGGAATTATCGTTCTGATGATTCCATTATCGCTTATCTTCCATAAACCTTCATCGTATCAATCAGAGAAGAAAGCAACATTCGTTGGAGGAAAGGAATGTATTAGCTGTCATCAGAGAGAATATGAATTGTGGAAAGGTTCCGATCATGACAGAGCGATGATGATTGCTAGCGATTCAACAGTACTCGGTGATTTTAATAATGTTGAAGTCGAATTCAGAGGTAATAAACATAAATTTTACAAGCGTGACGGAACGTTTTTTACTTACACTGAGGGTATCGGTGGAGCGATGATTGAGTTTCAGATAACTCATACATTTGGAGTAAGACCTCTTCAGCAATACTTAATTCCATTTGAAAAAGGAAAGTTTCAATGCCTGCCGATTGCATGGGATTCTGAGAAGAATAGATGGTTTGATATGGCTGGGATGGTTTATTCTGAGGAAGAGTTGAAACCTGACAGCTGGTTTTATTGGACAAACCAATCACAAAACTGGAACGGGATGTGCGCCGAATGTCATTCAACAAATCTTCAAAAGAATTATAATTTGGAAAAAGATTCTTTCAACACAACCTGGTCAGACATCAATGTGAATTGCGAAGCATGTCACGGACCTGGCTCAGACCATTTAGATTGGGCAAAACTTCCTGAAGGTGCCCGTGATTATGATGGGAATATGGGATTAGTTTTAAAGACCAGTGGAACAACTTCCAAACAATACATTGAAGCCTGCGCACCGTGTCATTCACGAAGAACTTCTTTTGGACCGAACGAACATAGAGATGCTGAATATTACAATCTTCACCGTCCGCAAAATATTTCTCCTCCACTCTATTACGCTGACGGGCAGATTTTGGATGAAGTTTATGTTTTTGCATCATTCACTCAAAGCAAAATGTATATGCATGATGTAAAGTGCAATGATTGTCACGATTCTCACAGCATAAAATTTAAATTTGATGGAAATGCACTTTGCACACAATGCCATCGTCCGGAAGAGTACGATACTTTTCAGCATCACTTTCACAAATACGCGAACGAAAAAGGTGAACCGGTAAAAAATAAATTCGGAGAAATGATTCCTGTTGGCGAAGGTGCTTTCTGCAAAACCTGTCATATGCCCGGCAATTATTATATGGGAGTTGATTTCAGAAGAGATCACAGTTTCAGAATTCCCAGACCTGATCTTTCAATAAAATATGATGTTCCGAATGCTTGCAACGATTGTCATGCAGATAAAAGTTTTCAATGGTCGGAAGATTGGATAAAAAAATATTACGGCGAAAGAAAAAAATTCACTTATGCTTCAGCGCTCGCTGAAGGTTACCTGCAAAAAGAAAATGCTGATACAGGTCTAATCAGATTAATTAAAAATGATCTCTACCCTGAAATGGTAAGAGCAACTGCATTAAGTTACTTATCTTCTTACAACAATCCTTCAGCTGACTCGGTGGTTATCGAGATGCTATACAACATTGAACCGCTGGTACGTGAAAGAGCAATCGATGCATTTAATCCTAATTCGGCTCAGGAGTTAGTCCGGATAATCTTTCCGCTGCTTGATGATCCAATCAGAATGGTACGGATTGCAGCTGCTTCAAAACTTTCTGTTATGGGGGAAGAATATTTCAATGAAGAGCAGTTCACAAAATTAAATTTAGTATTAGATGAGTATTTGCAAACATTAATTTACACTGCCGACTTCCCTTCCGGTAAATACAATCTTGGAAATTTTTATTCCAACAAAGGTGATTACCTTAAAGCAGAAAATTTTTATATCAGTGCAATTAAGATGGATGATAGATTCTATCCTGCAAAATCAAATCTAGCAATGCTTTATTATAATCAGGGAAAACTTAAGGAAGCAGAAAATCTTTTTCGTAATCTGATTAAAAATCACCCTGAGTATACTGAAGGAGAATATTATCTCGGATTGCTTTACGCAGAACAGCAGAGATATATTGAGGCCGCTGAAATCCTGGAGAAAGCAACTTTAAGAGAAAATATTAATCCAAGAATCTATTACAACCTCGGATTGATTTATCAATACTTGAATAACAATGGCAAAGCTGAAGCTGCACTTCTGAAAGCCAATTCAATTTCTCCAAATCAATTTGATATAATTTATGCATTAGCAGATTTATATATCAAAGCAGGTGATCATACCAATGCTATGAAATATGCCGAAGAATTGAAAATTAAATTTCCATCTAATCCTGCGGGTTCCCAGCTATTAAATTTTATTGACGACCAAATGAAAAGACAAAATTAGAATTTGACAAAATACCTGATTGCATTAAGGATCGTTACAAAAAATCTGATAATAATTCCTAAAGTGCTTATATTTGTTTGAAAAATATTAACACTACAAGATGAAAGATAAATTTTCCAATATAGTTCTTAATCAGACGATAATGGATAGTATGCCCGGACTTGCATACATCTTTG
>JALONF010000259.1 GCA_025455085.1 Ignavibacteriaceae bacterium | reverse complement strand
AAAGGCAGAGTAGTAAGATCAGACCAGACAGGTGTGGGTTTGGCTAATGTTACAGTTAACCTGATGAAACTGAAAAAATTTGAAGAATTCTCTTGGGAAACCGGTAAAAAAACTATTAAAAAAATAGCTGTAATAGAGAGAACCTTTACAACTAATGCAACCGGAGATTTTAAATTCGCTTATCTGCCAGTTGAATATTCTGCGAACTCACCTTATCCGATAAACGGACCAGTTCGCAGTTTATCATTAAGTGCAACAGGTTTTAAATCAAAAACTTTTAAAATCCAGGGACAAGCGCAAAACGGTGCATTACAAATGGGTGAGAAAACACAGATGGGAGACTTGCCAATCGATCCTGGGGCTATTGTTTACGGAAAAATCAGCGATGAATATGGAAACGGAATAACAGCAAAAATTAAAATAGGGGATAGTCCTGAAAAAACCGTTAAGCCTGCTTCATACTTCTACGATTTGAAAACCGGAAAACTGATTATTACTCCCGGTTCGTTTGAGTTCTCTGTTGCAAAGCTTAATAAGCAGCCAGTAATCATTACGCCTGTAGATAACCCAACAAGTTACATTATAGATACAAGCTATATCAATATAACAAAGGATAAGCAGGATCTCGGCACTCTCAAAGTTTATCATAAACTGCACAAAGTGAATGTTATTGTTAAAGAAAGCCAGCCCTGGACACCCACATTTGAAAAACCTTTTCCTCCGGTACAGCAATGGCCGTCTGTTAATGCTGCCAAAGTTAGAATACAGGTGCTAGGCAGTTATCTTGAGAAGAAGACGAATTCGGGTGGGCAGGTAAGTTTTGAATTTTCAAACGATGCTAACCAATTTAAAGTCATTGTTGACGCACCTGATGGAAAATACTACGTGAAAAAAGTTGAAACGATAATTAACAAGCCTTCGAAGTACCCGAAGGATTATATAATAGTCCTCGATAAGGCAACTTATGTAAGCGGTTCAGTCTATGTTGCCGGTAACCAGCCGGTTCAGGGAGCTGATGTATGGTTAGATTTCGGAAATCCTGACCTGAACATATCGGTAAAGACTGATGAGATGGGTGAATATATTCTTCCAAACGTACCGATTGGCGAAAACGTGATTGTGTACGGATCAAAACATTCTGAGGAAGAAACCATTATTGGTGACAGCGCTGATGTCTTTACAGCCGAAGCCGGCAAGACAGGAGTTGATTTATACTTAACGGTTTACAACGGGATGGATATAACAAAACTTCTCGGATTTCCTGTTCACCTAACAGGATTAACCGACTTGGGTAATGGTCAGGTAAAAATTAATGGAATAATAAAACAATTCAAGGAGAATGATCTTTTCAAAGTTTTAGATTCAACAACGGCAATTCTGAACTTTACCGATATACCAATTAAACCCGGATCGACAAAAAATTCCAAAGGTATTCCTTATGCCGAGCTTTCCAATCCACCGCTGATATTCGATGATGCCTCTATGGAGTTGAAAGTTTATAAAAAATTCGGAAGCAAGCTTGGCGATGTTAGCCACGGGGTAAGAATGTATGATACGGGAAGTGGTTATGGTGTGTTAAAAGGGAAAGCATTTATAAATGCATCTTCGTTTAACACACAGGGAAGCTTAAGCGGATACAACGGATTCTATCTGGCAAATCCAAATAATTCTGGGCAAAACAAAATGCTTATTCCAACAATCACTGCCGATGCTTCTATCCCACTTAACTTATCTGATGGATTCAATGTAACAAATGAAAACGGTGGAAATCTAAATTTCATTATAAATACTTTTAATGCCGAGGCAGATGCTGATAATTCATTCTTTAAAGATGATAATGTTGAGCTTAGAACTACTCTGCATACGAATATTCAGAACGCAACACCATCGGATATAAAACTACCAATCGGAGATGTTGTTTTTCACCAGGTTGGTATCGATCCGGTTGCAGGAGACAAGCCGTTCAATTTCAATCTTGATAACTGGTCGCTCTCAGCATCGAAATGGGTGTTCAATAAAAGTAATCTGATAATTACAGAAGGAAATTTAAAAGCAGGAACTGACATCCCGATAAAAAGTCTGGACGTAACACCAACCGGTTTTCAGTTTGCAGATTTTGAATTCAAGTCAATGCTTGTTTCGGGGATCGTGCCGGTTACAATCACCGGAAATCCTCATTTCGGATATGATGCAGCAAAAAAATACTGGTATGTATCAATCAGCAAAAAGAATATGAACGATCCGTACGCTGCCTACTTTACAAATTTGCCAGGCATGGAACCAAATGGATTGATGAGAATGAGCAATTTCGCAATCAACAGTAAGAGTGATTTCTTCTCCATCACTCCTGAACAGAATCAGACAATCAAGCTTTACAAGGTTGGAATTCTAAAGCTCACTTCTGCACTGCTTGCATACAAAGACTATCTGCACATTCCGGGACTTGGTTTCAACATTCCGAATGTATCGCAAAGCACTGCGGTTCAATATTACAAAGGAAACAACGGTCAGTTAGCTTTTAAGATGAAAGGAATAAACATAAACACTTCAGCAGGTAACGGTGTTTATATGAAGTTCGGAGTTGATGAAAGTCAGCAGCTCTCTCAGGTTCTCGATGAATCGGGATTCAGATCACACGGCGTTGTTGGTGAAGAAAATAAATTTGAAACCAACTGCTGGCTCTACCACACTATTGATTCAACTTCAGTTCTCATTGAAACTCCTTACACACCATTTACAACTATACAGAACTACCAGACGTTGAAAATTGGTGCGACAAAAACTTATCTCGACAAGCTTACAGGTGGGATGAAAGTAGCAAACAATAAGTGGGACATCTTCCACTTCGAAGGTGATCTTGCCGGGACAAAAGGTATAACCGATGACAAGAAACGGCTCGCTTTCACTGTGTATGGAGAGATCAAAGCAAATAATCAGCAAATATCAGTGAAAGATATTCCAACACCATTTGGTGGGATGAACTGGATATATGAATTTGAAAACAGCCGGCTCATAGGTACGATGGACATCAATCAGAATATGGGCAGTATTAGTCTTACCGGTTTAGCTGAAATGCTGATTGATGGTTCGGGCTGGTATTTTCTCGCTGGCGGAACAATGACAGTTCCGGGAATTGGGCCTGGATATGCAGCAATGCTGTTTGGAGACTATCCATCGATGACGAATTCAGTTAAAGAAAAATTTGCTAAAGCTTCCTACAAAAAAGGTCTGCCGAACTCTTTCCAGAAAAACATCAGCGGATTTCTTTTATCCGGGGCAATGTCAATTCCTGTACTAGTTCCAAATATTGATCTTGAGCTCGGGGTGTTTGTACTCAAGTTCGGTGTGAATGCTGGCGGAGACATAAAAATATATAAAGGATTTGATGAAGGCGGTTCAACTTATGGAATCGGTGCACTTGGATTCATAAAAGCATTTTTAACAATGCAATCAATAACCTGCACAAAACTAACCGGAGAAGTAACTCTTGAAATGGGCGTTGAGGGAAGTTATCAAACAGGTGCCGGGACTTTTAATCTTGATGGCTGCACAAGCTTCAGTATTGGCGGACACATAATTCAAAAATTCTATGGCTGTGATCTCGACGGATGTGGTCAGTGCACTTATGCATCTTGATAGCAGCGGCAATATGGAGCTTGGTTTTAAATCCGGAAGCTGCAGCGGAAATTAAAGGAGTATAAAAATGATCAGAATGAAATTCTTTATTTGTCTATTAGCTTTTTTCTGTAATAATCTCTTCAGTCAGCAGGAATATCCGGTAGCAATAGGAGGCGCTTCCGGAATATTTATTGACATCACAAATTCATCTGGCAGTTACATTATCGAGAGAACCGAAACATCAATTGAAAACTGGTTTGAACTTGGTAAAACTACTAATCCGACTTCTTTAGATGAATTAACCAAAAGGTTAACTGCATTAAGTTCACAATTCTCTGATTTTTCTTTTCCTTCTGAAAAACAAATAACTCAAATCTGGAATATCTGGCTGAGAACAAACATCATAGACTCAATTCCTTACTGGGGAAATCTGCCTGCAGTAAAGTTATCGCTCGGAACAATGTTTTTAGATACAACTGCTAAAATGAGCACCGAGTATCAATATCGTATTGCAAGTCTGGACAATGAAAAAGGAAAAGAATTCACCAATTCAGTTTATTTCCCGCGTAACTTTAATAACGATGAGATTACTCTCAATTCATCTTCTGCTGAATTAAATAGAATTTTTCTGGAGTTCAGAACTTTCGGAGAAAGAAATCCAA
>JALONF010000025.1 GCA_025455085.1 Ignavibacteriaceae bacterium | reverse complement strand
GAAAGTGATAACGACCAGGAACACACCGCACCAGTGATGTATGTTCCTGATCAGTTGACCGAATAGAACATTATTCTGTAAAAGTAAAATTGAGTCGTAAGCCTTTTGTGGAAAAGGTTCATAGTAAAAGCGAAGCATTATCCCGGTGATGAATTGAATTACAATTAGCAAAGCAGCCATTGCGGGTGCAGGTGAAGAAGAATGCCTGCAAACCGTTTGGGTTTATTGTTCTCTGTTGTAGGCACTAAACAGATTAGGAAATAATTTTAAAATTTACAATGAAAATATAACGCTTACTTATTATAATATTCATCTTATATAAGTTCTTATTCGATGAAGGTCATTATCATTTCTAATTATATGTTCATAGAAACGTGGCTGCCAGGCAAATCTATCGTAGCCATTTTTGTGGGCGAACCTTGAGATAGAACCTTTATACTGATTAATTATGATTGAAAGTGAACCTATATCCGTAATCCCAAACTTTCGTAGGGACACGCGATCGCGTGTCCCTAAAACATCGTTGATAATTATAATTCCGTGCACGTGGTTTGGCATAACAATATATCCATCAATTTCAGTGTTCTTAAAATGTTTTGGAATCTCCTCAAAAAATTTTACTGCAATATTTCCTAATTCGTTATAAACAACTCTGCCATTCTTCACTTTCCCAAACCACGGAATGAAATCTTTTGTGCATATAGTAACGTAATACTAACCAGGTAAGGAATAATCATATTCCTTTAATCTGATGGATTTACGTTGAGGATGATTTGAGTTTTTCAGCACAAATTGTATTGATATTGTATTTTAAGGATAAATTTTCTCCCAATCATTTTTCATATCAACAATAGTCCAGCCCTTTTCAATAGCTTCATCAAGTGCTATATCGAGTTTTCCAATATGTGATATTCTGTCGTATGCCCATTCTCTTTTAGCATCTGTGTGATGTACAATCAGACAAAATCTTTCGCCTTCACCTGCGGCGGTCCACTGAAGCATTTGAAGATCACCATCTGAATTTCCGAAAGCAGCGATTGGTCTTTTTCCGATAAACTGGTGAATACCAACAGGCTTACCTTCCTTATCATCAATGAAATTTAATTCAGGAAGTTTAACTAGAATAGGTTGTCCTTCTCTCATTTCAAACTTAACTTTACCCGAACTACCAATAACTTGTTCAGCGGGAATACCATAAACTTCTTCTGTCCAGGGACGCATGAAATCTATTCCGCCGCCGGAGACAATGTAAGTCTTAAATCCATTTGCCCTTAAGTAATCAAGCAGTTCAAGCATCGGCTGATAAACCATTTCTTTGTAAAGTTTGTTTGTCTTTGGATGCCTTGCTGTATTAATCCATTCTTTAACAATCTGTGAAAATTCTTCTGTTGTCATACCAGAATGCGTATTCATCACCAGTTCAAGTAAACCGTGCTCGCCAAATGAAAGCACAGTTTTGATATCATTTTCTAATACAGCTTTAAATAGAGGATCGTCATTCCACTCATGGTGCTCAGGTGCTAAGACTTTTACTCTGTCGAGAGCAAACTGAAGTTGAAAATAATAAGGCTGCTCAGACCAGAGCGTACCGTCATTATCAAAAGTTGCAATCCTGTCTTCGGGTTTGATGTAGTTTGGACTATTTTCATTAGAGACATCATTGACAAAATCAATAATGGATTGTTTTGATTTCCCTTCATTCCAGGAGGGAAGTGGATCGATTGAATCATTTTGTTTTACTGAACAAGTATAGAATAGATTAATGCTTAATACAGCTACAAACAGTTTTAGCCCTTTTTTCATAAGTTCACCTTACATTTAAAATAATAAGGGCAGCCAGATGGGCCACCCAAAAAAAATACTTTCATTATCTCTGCTTTATTGAATTGCCTGATTACTGTTTCGTTCCACTCATTACTGCTTCCATTACCCGTTCAAGATTAAAACTTCCGGGTTTTTGGCGTGGAGGAAATTCTTTGAAACTCTGCAGCCACTGACCTACATAATCACCTGCAGGGGCAATTAAAAACATATGTTCAAGGAACCATCTCTCGTAATCCATACCTATTTCGTGTGCTAATTCAAAGGGATCCATCCTGAGATTTGTCAGCATTGGCGCACGAAGTTCTTCAAATGGTTCGAGCCAGACATGCATGCCGTGAGCGTTTTGCCTTAGAAAAGTTGCTTTCCAGTTATTAAAGCGTAAAGCGGCAACACTACCATCGTCAGTCCAATAAATAAATTCTTTTCGAGGCCACTCAGCTTCGCCTTTTAGTGCGGGTATTAAGTTATATCCGTCTAAGTGAACTTTATAAGTCGTACCACCGACCGTCTTACCATTTAGGAGTTCCTCTTTTACATTTGCATTTCCCGCAGCAGCAAGAAGAGTTGTTAGCATATCTTCGTGTGAGCCAATTTCATTGATGATAGTACCTGGTTTAATTAAACCTGGCCATCGGATAAGACAAGGAACACGATAACCACCTTCCCATTGGGTATTCTTTTCACCACGAAACATAGTCGTTCCACCATCAGGCCAGGAAAAAGATTCCGAACCATTATCTGTTGCATACATCACTATTGTGTTCTCATCAAGACCAAGCTCTTTAAGTTTTGCCAGTAATATCCCAACTTGATTATCATGCTCAACCATGCCATCAGCATAAATTCCCAATCCAGTCTTACCTTCTGACTCAGCTTTTAAATGCGTGAAAATGTGCATTCTCGTTGAATTCCACCAGATGAAAAATGGTTTACCATCGTTATTTGCTTTCTCCATAAATTTCAAAGTTGCAGCAGTAACTTCCTCATCAATTGTTTCCATGCGTTTCTTAGTAAGTGGACCTGTATCTTCGATACGTCCATCAGCAAAACTGTGGATTACACCTCTGGGTCCAAACTTCTTTTTAAATTCAGCATCTTTTGGATAATCAGGATGTTCAGGTTCTTCTTCAGCATTAAGGTGATATAAATTTCCAAAGAATTCATCAAAACCATGATTGGTTGGAAGCATTTCATCCCGGTCACCAAGATGATTTTTGCCAAACTGACCGGTAACGTAACCAAGTTGTTTTAATAATGTGGCGATAGTCGGATCTTCTTTCTTCATACCTTCGGGTGCACCCGGTAATCCAACTTTAGTAAGTCCGGTTCTTATTGGAGATTGGCCGGTAATGAATGCTGCTCGTCCTGCAGTACAGCTTTGCTGTCCGTACCAATCAGTAAAGACAGCTCCTTCTTGTCCAATGCGATCAATATTCGGTGTCTTGTAACCCATCATACCCATATTGTATGCGCTTATATTAAATTGACCAATATCATCACCCCAGATAACGAGAATGTTTGGTTTCTTCTCCTGCGCCATTAAAGACACAACAGAAAATAAAAACAACACCAAAAATGTTTTGGTTTTCATAAATAATGCTTCCTTAGTTGATTAATGAATTAGTTGATTAAATAGGACAGTGTTACTTTAACAAATCTAAAATACAAAAAGTCAAGATAAACTCAATTTCTATTGGTTACGAGCAAACTCCACATAAAAAGTTATTCCCTCAACTGCCTGGTAATAATCTCCGGCAAGTACGTCACGATCAGGAAGATAACTTAGCGTATAGGTTGAGCCGGGATAATTTACATCTCTCAGCTCGATAATAATTTTCAGATTGCCATTATTTTCTTCCCAGTTTGTTTTACCAATGTTTATTGGATTTGGATTGAAGTATTGAGCATCAAGAGTTCCATCCTGATTCACTTTTGTTATCACGATTCTATATCCGGCATCCGTTCTTAACCAATCTCCAACAAGTAAATTTTTGTCAGCAACTTTTTTATTACCTGAATCGGTTTCTGAAGGTTCTTTTGTCAGTATGACGACACTAACTATTAGCAGAATAACTGCCACAACAGAGGATAATATTAATTTATTTTTTTTATTCATTGACTTAGTCTAAATATTTGTAATATGAGATATATCTTGTCAATGTTGAAACAGAAAACCCACAAATTATATTGTGGGTTTTCAAAATATTGTTATCTAAAAATAGTTTTATTATTCAATCGAATTTATAAATTAACTACCAGCGTTAGTGAAAAAAGAGAATCCATATTTTTAAGAGGAGTCAATACTTTTGAACCCGTTGGTGTTCCATCAGTAGCAAATAAATCAATCTCTGTAAGTGATGGATCATTTCTCCACAATAACTGTAGCGATGGTTTAAGTGTGAATACTTCACTGATCTTAATCGGAAGTGCATTATAAAAATCGAACCTTATGTCATCGGTATTGTCCAGATTCCAGTCAGCAATAAAAATACTTTCAAAATCTGTTGATGCAGTTAGTTTGTACCAGAAGTCGTATGCGAAACGCACACCGGGGAAATTTGTTTTAGCAAAGGGATTTTCCACAACGTCATTCTGGAATGAATATGTAAAGCTGTAATCTGTTTTGAATCGAATATCAGCATTATCAACCCATTTATTACCAACACCCGCGGCTATCAGTGTGCGGCTATTGATACCTGCAAACCTGTTCCTCAACCAGTCTAAACCACCAAAAGCGTAAAAATGCTCAGTAAAATTATAATCGTATCTGCCTCGAAGGAAAATTAGTTCCGCAGTCTTTTCAGTTTTTTTATCTTCATTTATTTGGAAGTCTTCTGTTGTTCCAACTGCAGTACGTGTTATTGTGCTTGATTCAGTTTGAAGTCCGCCTGCATCAAATCTTAATTCGGAATTTGTCCAGATATGTTTTAGGGTTGCTCCTAATCCGATAGTAAATGATTCTGAGTTGCCGCCTGCCCATAAACCAGCGAGCTTTCCTTCAAAGAACCATCCGAGCTTTTTCTCTTCTGCACCCTGCGAAAAAATATTTATGCTTGAAACTAAAAGCATAATTAAAAGAATTCCTGTTTTAGTCGAAAACATTTCTAAATCTCCTTGTTTCGGTATTAATAAAAATAAACAGTGAATGGCCTTTCTTCACCGGAATTTTATATAATAAATAATGTGGCCATTGTTATGCTAGAAAAATAACGCGCAAAACTAAATGATTTGGTTTTATCAAGCAAGTCTGGAAGATCAATGCTTAATAGTCTTTATTGTTGATACAAAAAATTTTTTTGATAATCATTTATGCAATAAGACCTTTCGAATTAAATTAAACAAATTATAGCGATGTGATTTTGATTGCCCTTAAACTATGAACTATCATTCACTCTTTTGATATTTCGCTTTTCTGCTTCCTTCATAGCTGTCAATTTGAAGCAGAACTCCTTCAAGTTTTCCGTTAACTAAATGAATTCTTCGCGAAGTTTTTAATCCGATTTGCTTTCTTAATGAAGGTTCACCTGTGTAAATGAATGCTGATGTGCCTTTACATTTTGTCTTGAGAAAATCACCGAGCTCTTTGTAAAGGAGTTCAACTTCTTTTCTTTCGCCAAGCCTGATACCGTATGGTGGGTTAGTTATTAAAACTCCGTTTTCAAATTGCTTAATATGTTGGAAAGGATGGGCAGATAAATTGACAGATTCGGAATAAGGAAGTCTTGATAAATTTTCCTTCGCAACATTCACGGTCAACTGTGACTTATCGCTGCCGGTTATAATTCCTTTTGGCAGTGGTCTGATTTTACTGTCTGCTTCATCTTTAAATTTTTCCCAATCAGATTTATTGAAATCAGGCAGATGGAAGAAGCCGAATTTCTTCCTGAGTTTTTGAGCGGGAATTCTACAGTAATGCATCAGCGCTTCACATAAAATTGTTCCTGATCCGCACATACAATCAAGCAAAGGTTTTTCGCCATCCCATTTACTTAAGCTGATTATAGCTGCGGCAAGAGTTTCCTGCATCGGAGCTTCGCCAGCAAGAAGCCTGTATCCTCTTTTGTGCAAAGATTCACCTGAGGTATCCAAACTTAAAACCGCATTATCTGTTTCGATAAAAAGATTAAATCTCACATCGGGATTGACGGTGTCTACATCCGGTCTTTTACCAAACTTTGCACGGAAGTAATCTGCAATACCATCCTTAAGAACCTGTGATGCATACAATGAATTAGTAATTGAACTTTTTATGACATTCGATGTAATAGCAAATGTATGATTGAGTGAAAAGAATTTTTCCCATTCAATTTTTTTTGCCAGTTTCATTATTGCATTTGCATCTCTGCAGCGAAAAGATTTTAGAGGTGCTAATACTCTCGATATTGTTCTGGAGGTGTAATTAATACTATAAATTGTCAGGAGGTCAGCTTCGAAATAAATTCCGCGATAGGCAACTTTGGTATTTTTTGCACCAAGCTCAATTAATTCCTTTTCACATATTTCCTCCATCATACCGGGAACCTGTGCAAAGAAAGTATTATTTGTTTGGTATTGGTGCAATTAATCCTGCTGGTTCTAAAAATTAATTATAGTTGACTTTTTCGGAACGAAACCTTTTTGACATATTATTACAGTAATTGTGTTACACCGAAAAACAAATTAAAGTTGTTATAAAATGCTTCTGAAGTTCCAATGTTTCGAGGAATAACCAGATCACCAGTTTCGATTGCACCACTTGGGAAATTAAATATCTGAGGGAAATCTGATCTTTGACCATGACTGTATTCGAATCCCACACCGATAAAAGTATTATTCAATTCGAGAGAAGTCCCGACAGTGAAATGGTAAATATTAAAATCAGTAAAGCCAACGTACAAGCCAGATATCTCATCATAATTTGCATTACTAAAATCTGTTCTTAAAGATGCGTAACCCATAAATTTTTCGCTTAATTTATGTTCGATTGCAATACCGAAGTTTACAATACTTTTCACAGAATCGAACACCTTTAACAAATCTGCACTATCGAATTGTTTATCTTCGGGAACACGGTTCCTTATAAAGTTGTCACTTTCCGGCTGCATAACAACATAACTAGATAATGGTGTGAACCATTCAGCAGCAAAATGTACCTTAGTGTTTTCGGAAAAGGTATACTCAATTCCTGCGGAAAGCGAAAGCGGTGATTTGTAATTAACCGGTAGACCTTCCTGTCTGTCGGAAGCGAGTATATCAACAGGGATGACTTCATTATTTGTACTATCTATAATTACAAAAACATTGTTTGAGGTTGCACTTGCACCATCGGTACCGCCGCTTGCAAATTTAAGTGCGATGCTCGGTGTTGTAAGTGTCGCGCCTACTTTTAAGTTGTCAAACTCAGCTGCGATACCGAATTTGAGCGAAAGGCGAACGGCCCAGTAGTCAATATCAATATAAAAATCTGTAGTAGCTGATCGCTGGTACGTTGTATCGTATGCAGCATACGATTCGTAACGAATTTTAGTTTGATCGCGGTAAGCTCCAAGCAGAGAAACACCAATTCCAACATTATCGGAGATTTTTTTTGCATAACCAAAACCTACTGTTACTTCCTGGAGAAGAGCATCAAGTTTTCCCTGGTTAATAAGGAATTCTTCATCTTCAAAAGAATTTCTAAATCCTGATTCAGGAGGAGGTCTTGTAGGAATTACATCCTGATAGCCTTCGTATCTTTCGGAGACTCTTACATAAGAGTACCCATTACTGTAAATCATGTAGCTAAATCGGTTGAGAGAATCACCGAGGAATGGAAGACTTCCGGCAAGAGAAGCAGGGAATAATGAAACTCTGGTATATCTTGAATCAATACCAGATCCGCCTCCATCATTGAACTTAAAATCTTTTATTCCATACATATTAAAACTGAAGTTCAGCTTGTTCTGATTAAGGAATCCAAGTGCCCCGGGATTATAAAATGTAGCGCTGTAATCTCTTACTCCACCAACTGCTATTCCGCCTAATAACGCAGTGCGTCCCCCAACTGCCTGATCCCAATAGTGACGATCCTGCGCATTCGCAAATAAGTTTAATACGAATAGTAATGTGATAATCTTTTTCATAATAAAAAGACTTTCTATAATTTTTATTTAAAATTACTTTCCGAGTTTAACGAAGATACCTCCTGTAAAATCAGCCTGTATTAAAGTAGCCCAACTGCCAACACCAACACTGCAGCCACCTGTTCCGCACCACATTCCTACACTATCAAAATTAAGGGGAAGTAATAATCTTGCCTGTAATCTGAGACCAACGTTATCTGACAAATAAAATTTTCCACCACCGCCAAAAGTAATTGAGAACCTCCACTCCTCGCTAAAGTCAGAATCAACTGGGCTGAATAAAGTTGCACCTAAACTGAAAGAAGTAAATGGAAATGCCTTTTGTTTGCTATTCTGTTTGAATTCATAAACAACACCAGCCTGGAAATAATGAATACCAACATCAAAGAGAGGTTCAGTAAGTCCGTTGTACCTTTTTAATTCCATCGGTGTTTGCTGACCAATCCAAAATACCTCTGCCTGTAAACCTCTCTGCACTTCAAATGATATCCCCGCACCATAATTTGGATTGCTGTAAATGTTTAGTTGACCTTGAGTAACCTGTACATCGGAAGCAACCTCGTATCCTCCAAAACCGAATATTTCAGCTTGAGCAAGTGTATGAGAAGAGAATATCAGGAATGTGCACAAAGTAAAAAAGTAAAGACTTAAGTTTTTGTAAATGACTGGATTCATTTTGACCCCAATATTTAGTTGTGATGAAATAACATAATTACTCAATTAAAGTTAATTTTATTTAAGGATTGTGAAAAATAGGTACTTAGTACTATCTTCAATTAAAATTAAATTTAAACTGCGGTAAAATACATTAAAAATAGAATTATACTTTGATGGCTCGAAGAAGATTTTGCCAGGACGTATATACTCCGTACAAAATATCAGTTGAAGTATAAAATTGCGCATCTTAAAAATGGTAGCATTATAATATTATATTTGCTTCAATAAAATTTTTGTAAAAGTGTAATAAGGATGAAAGGTTAAATTATAAAATGCGAAATCTCATAAAACTATTCTCAGGTTTAATTATTAGCTTAATTATTTTTTCCTGCAGTCCATCTACAGAACTGATCGATATTTATTCTGATCAGGCATTTGCAGGTAAAGAGTTTAAGAAAATTTTGGTTCTTGGAATCACAACCGATGAATGGAAGAAAAAAGTATATGAAAATGAATTTCGCTCTCAGTTTCTCAACTATGATGTCGAGGTATTAATGGCCTGGCAGGAACTTCCCAAAGGCGAACAGCTTAATAGAGAAACTTTTGAAAAATATTTCAGGGAAAAAAATGTTGATGCGATTCTGGTTGCAATTGAAGGCGGTGAAAGCAGTGACAAAACTCTTTATAGTGGTGGAGGGTCTTCGCATGTTTATGTTGGGTTTTATGGATTTTATGCTTCTACTGCATCGTACTATTTTAACTCCGAGTTTTTAGCTGAAGAAAAGATTGTCCATATGAGAACGAATCTGTATGAAACAACAGAAGGTAAAATTATATGGAGTGCGAAGTCGCAATCTTTTGAGCCAAAGAATACTGGTGATGTAGTTAAGGCCGTCAGCCATAAAGTGGTAAATGAGATAAACCTTATGGGTTATATTAAATAATTATCCATTTTTTAATGAAAAAATATTTGATACAAGCTAATGATTAAAAAAGCATTAAAATTAATTGAAAATTATTCCCAGGCAACATTAATAGTAAGCATTTTGCTTATGATAATCTTTATTCCTTATTACTGGAATTCACCTTTTACAAGCTACTTCAATTTTTTATTTATTTCCCTGATACTACTCTCATCTATCCTGACAATGAAAAAAAGCAGCATTGAGTTAAAAAGGTTAAGTAAGGCCGGTTATTTTATTATTGCATTAAGTTTAATTGCAGCAATAACCGGTGACGTACATATAGAACTTGTAACCAGGATTTTATTCGTACTATTTTTTATACTCGTTGCGATTAATTTATTACTCGGGATTGTCAGAAGTAAGGAAGTAGATACGGAAGTAATTTTCAGTGCAGTAGCCGTTTATGTACTGTTTGGTTTTTGCGGTGCTGTTATCGGAGCAGTCATCCTATATTTCGAGCCAAACGCATTTTCTTTAGCAAGTGATTATGCAAGCCAGTTTCATCAATTATTATATTTCAGCTACGTCACGATTACAACGACAGGCTATGGGGATGTTCTTCCGTTGAAACCAATCGCAAGAACTCATGCAATTTTTCTTGCACTTTTTGGGCAACTGTATCTTACCGTGATTATAGGTATCCTGATTGGGAAATACTTATCAGGCAGTCAAAAATCATAAAAATTAGCCAGGATTTAAAATTCGTCTCTGCTAAACAAAAAGAATTCCTTCAAAAATTCTTATTTTACATCATAAATTAGCCTTTGGATTGCTGCTTAAACCTATTTTAATAAATGATACAAAAGTTTCGAATAATATCATTCATAGTTTTGATTGTACTGATCAGCTCACCTGTCAGTAATTCTCAGCAAGCAAAAGAAACAAAAACAATACTTATCATTTGTGCACTTTCCCCGGCACAGCCTGCATATCGACTTATTCTTGGAGGAATAAGGCAAAAGCTGACTGAAGAATTTGGTGATCGATATTCTCTTCATACGGAATACCTTGAAATTGAAAGCTATCCTAAAGATTATTATCCAAAAGAAAGATTTGATATTTACAACGAAAAGTACAGGAATATCAAAATTGATTTATTGATTTGCGTTGGCAGAAATGCTATTGGTACTATCAAACAATATGCTGAGGGATATCTCCTAAACTTTCCGACTATATCCATCGATTTTGATTTTTCTAATTTCGGAATCAATTCGGATCTCCGGTTAAATGAAAAGTCGGCTATCATTGGAATGAAATTTAATATTGATAAAACTTTATCAACTGCATTATCACTTCTACCAGCAACTTCATCAATATATTTTGTGGGAGGCACAACCACGTTTGACAAATTTATGATGTCCATTGCAACTGAATCTGCACAACGGGTCAAGAAGAATTTAATTATCACAGTATTGAATAATCTTTCTATGGAGAGGATTTTACATCAAGTTCGCAGTTTACCGGTTAATAGTTTAGTATTTGTTCCTTCTTTCAATACAGATCTTAAAATGGTCACTTATTATAATCCTGAGGCTATCAGATTAATCAGTATTAATTCCAATGTACCTGTCTTTTCATACAGCGATATGGGCTTTGGTGATGGAGCAGTTGGGGGTTACATCCTTAGTTTCGAGAAAGTTGGTTTACTATCGGGAGTGTTTGCTGTAAAAATATTGGAAGGTGCAGATCCAAATTCACTCTCTGTAACCGAAAAAGATTATTATGATTACGTTTTTGACTGGCGACAGCTTAAGCGGTGGAATCTTGCTGGTTCAGATTTATTACCTGAGGAGAGTACAATTTTATTTAAAGAAGTAAATTTTATTGATGAATACAAATGGATTTTTGGTGCAGTTCTACTATTCCTGGTTTTACAAAGCATGATGATTGCCAACCTTATTCGCTTAAACAGAAATCAAAAAATTATGACGAAAAAAGTCATTGAGACAGAAAAAAAATACAGAGAATTTCTACACGAAGACCGGAGTTTAAGACTCGGGCAATTAAGCGCTTCACTTTCTCACGAGCTTAATCAACCATTAACTGCAATTTTAAGCACAGCACAGGCAGGTATTAATTTCATCAATTCAAATGAAGCTACTCCGGATTTGTTAAAACAGATATTTCAAAAAATTGTTGAGAATGATAAAAGAGGTGCATCAATTCTAAGCAGCATTCGTGGTATGATGAAAATTGAGAGCCGGGAAAAAGAAAAAACAGATATAAATGCTTTGATAAATGAAGTCGCTGCTGTTTATAAGAATGAAGCTTCTATGCAGGGTATACAATTTAACGTCAGATTATTAGATGAACCGGTTTATATTTTTGCAGATGGAATTCAGATTCAACAGGTTTTGCTAAATTTAATTTTTAATGCGTCTCAATCGATGGAAAAAATAAATGCTTCAAAAAAAGAAATTAGTATCTCTAATATTATTAACGATACGGATGTGATTGTTTCTGTTAGTGACAGAGGCACTGGAATAAATGAATCCGAAAAAGAAAAACTCTTTAAACCTTTCATCACTTCAAAAAAAGAAGGCACAGGTGTTGGCTTAGTCATCTGTCGTTCAATTATTGAAGACCACGAAGGAAAAATCTGGGCTGAGAATATACCTGAAGGTGGAGCAAAATTTTCATTCAGCTTAAGAATATTAAAAGATGAATAAAGCTGAGAGTAAAATATTTTTAATTGATGATGATGAAGATATAAGATCAGGTATCGCCCTGCTATTAAAATCGATTGGTTACAACGTTGAGAGTTTTAAAAATGTTTCTGAGTTTCTTGAATTTGCTGATCACACCGGTCCGGGCTGCATACTGCTGGATATTTTTCTTGGGGAAGAGACGGGGCTTGAGTTGCAATCTAAAATCGAAATTAAATTTGAATCTCTTCCCATCATCTACATAACAGGGCAGGGAAATATTCCAATGAGTGTTCAGGCGATGAAAAAGGGAGCTATAAATTTTCTTCAGAAACCTATTGATGATAAAGAATTGATGAAAGCCATTGAAGAAGCTTTAACCACAAGCGATGAGAGGATTAGGAAACAAAATGAAATAGAGAAGTTTAAGTCTCTTGTCAGTTCATTAACAGCAAGAGAGTATGAAATTTTTCGTTATGTAATTACAGGAATGCTGAACAAACAAATCGCCGCAGAATTAGGAATAGCAGAGCACACGGTTAAAAATCACAGACTAAGCATCACAGATAAGCTTGGGATTAAGTCTGTTGCTGAAATGATTTATATGGCAGAGAAATTAAGTATCAAAACCTCTTGAAATAGCAACTCCAAATAATCCTTCTCAATCTTTCCTTCAACTCATAAAGTACTCCTAATAGGACTAAGTGCCTATTTACTGCAATCGTTTAATGCAATAGATTTCATTCCAAATTATTCA
>JALONF010000258.1 GCA_025455085.1 Ignavibacteriaceae bacterium | reverse complement strand
TGAAAAAGGGAAGTGGTCAAAAAGCTTTTTATTTGTGAAAGGTAAAAAATTGGAGTTTAAAATCACCAGGGGCAGCTGGGAAAATGAAGCACTGAATGATGATGGAACAGTCCCTGATAATTATCTTGTTGAAGTTCTAAGTGATACAACAATTACAATCAGAGTTAATCTTTGGGCTGATCAGGTCGAAAGAAAAATTGAAGGTCAGATTACCGGAACAGTGAAGTATCATAAAAATTTTCAGGGAGATGGAATCAAACCGAGAGATGTTATCGTCTGGCTTCCTCCAGGATATGAATCATATTTGAATAAAAATTATCCGGTTCTCTATATGCACGACGGGCAGAATATTGTAGATCCTTATACATCTTTATTTCAAGTTGATTGGCAAATTGATGAGGCAGCAGATAGTCTTATTCGCAAAGAACTGATTGAACCAATTATTATCGTTGGCATTTATAATACGCCGGATAGAAACCATGAATATTCGGAAGATAAGCTCGGGTTATCATATATGAAATTCATTGTTGATTCACTTAAACCATTTATTGATAGAAATTATAGAACGAAACCGGATAGAATGAGCACAGCAAATGGGGGTGGTTCTTTAGGTGGATTGATTTCATTTATGTTGTTGTGGGATTATTCAGAAATTTTTTCTAAAGCTATTTGTTTCTCACCGGCATTTAAAGTTGATCAATACGATTTTGTTGATAACGTGAAATCTTATAAAGGAAATTCGAAGAGTTTTAAGCTTTATATATTCAATGGTGATAATGAACTTGATTCAATGCTACAGCCTGGCGTTGATGAAATGCGGCAGGTTTTAAATCAGCAGGGATATTTGGAAGGAAGTGATTATTATTTTCAAAAAGGTACAAATTCATTGCATGGCGAAAAAGATTGGGCAAAGAATATTTGGCGCACATTAATTTATCTCTTCGGAACAGAAAAGGGCAGAGGTTTACTTTAACTTTTTCTCGAAGTGCTGGTAATCCTTAAGACTTTTCCAGTGACCGCCCCAATCCCAGCCTCTTTGTTTAAATTCTTTAACTAATTGCGAGCCCGAAATTATAGTTCCTGCTTTTGATGTATCATATATAGAATTTTCTGGAAAGCTGCTGCCGTTTTTTATATAGGGATTTAGTGCAGGATTAATGTCTATTGCCAATCCGGCGGCGTGATTTGAAATTACTCTGCTGCCGCTAATAAATCTGTAATTAAATGCTGAAGTGTTGTTATCTTTCATTGAATTTTCATCTGACCAGCCGTACTTACTTATGGGAATAACTTTGCCGATTGGGAAACGTGACTCTCTAATAATTTCAAAAATTTCAATCATATCGAGAACGATTTCTTTATGAACAACAAGTTGCCCCTTATGAAGTTTATCATCAAACCCGTAATAATAAACATCAACGAGCCGAAGGTTTTCAAGAATGTTCTGTGGGATTGAGATGCCTGCAACTGCTTCTTCGAACGCAATATTGGAATCAATTACAAATGCTGGATCACCATCCTGATCAAAGCTTTTTACACTATTAATTCCCTGCTGGTTGCTGGTCAGAACTAACAAAATGAATAATAACACGTGCCTGTAATTCATCATCTGATAAAAATGCATTTTGATTTAACTTGAATTTCGGGGCAAAAGTAAAGCCTCGATTCTTAAAATCATAGGACAAAATTATTACGCATTGATAAGATGACAAATATTATGAATATATTTCGCCGTCAAAAAATTAAAAAAGGATTGAAATGCAAAAATTATTATTAGTGTTTTTTGTAATTATAACTGCCTTATTGGTAGGCTGTAATAAAGGCCCAGAAGTAGTAACACTTGAATCGGGTTTGCAGTTTATGGATGATTCAGTTGGAACCGGCAGAGAGGCAAAAGCGAATGACCTTGTTTCAATTCACTTTAAAGGGTGGATGGTTCCAAAAGATACAGCTTCAGAATTATTTTCAGACTGGTCTATTGATCAAACCAAGAATATGCTTTCTCTTGGCGATTCGAAGATGAGAAATCAACCGATAAAATTTATTCTTAACTCAGGTTCTTTCATTAAAGGTACTGATGAAGGAATTGTTGGAATGAAAACAGGTGGCAGGAGAACAATGATAATACCCTCCAAACTTGCGTACGGTGAAGCAGGAATAGGTTTTATACCCCCGAACACTGACTTGAAAGTTATTGTAGAACTTCTTGAAGTAAAGGATAGAGTTGTTGCTGAAATGTGGAAGGTTGATTCAACATTATTTAAGACCACTGCTAGTGGACTTAAGTATGCGATTATAACTAATGGCGATGGTCCTGCTGTTGAAGCCGGTAAAGTAGTTACTGTTCACTATTCAGGTTACCTTCTGGATGGAACAATGTTCGACAGCTCGGTTGAAAGAGATGAACCAATTCAGTTTGTCGTTGGACAGGGTCAGGTTATTCCAGGCTGGGATGAAGGTATGCTTCTGCTCAAGAAAGGTGATAAAGCAAGATTCGTCATTCCTCCTCAGTTGGGTTATGGAGAAATGGTGCTCGAAAAAATACCTGTCAACTCTACTCTGATTTTCGATACAGAAGTGATTGATATAAAATAGTTTCCGATTTGATTATTCTTATTTCATACGATCATACATTCATACAATCTTAACTGTTTGTATGGGTGTATGGATGTATGATTTGGAATAGTTTCAACTACTTTTTGTTTTGTAATTCCCACAGCTTGATGTAGTTCATCATCGTGCTTACTGAATGAAGCAGTGAGATTATCAATCCGTAAACCCCGTCTTTGAATCCTTTCCTGATTATAAAAAAGGCAAAGAAGGCGGAAACTGTGTGAGAGAAGATTATCCACCCGCCAACTTTTTTCTTTTTTGAAAAAAGTTCCTGAGCTTTTAAACTGGTGTAGCTGTTTATTTTAGCAAGATATTCTTCGAACGAGGCGAAGGTGTAATGAAGCATCGGGTTTTTCATTGTTCCAACTTTTCCTTCAGTGACAAACTTTTCGTGAACGAGTCTTTCATTTAAATCTGCTTTATTTCGTTTGAAAAGTCTGAGCTGATAATCCTTTTCCCAGCCGCAGCTTGTTATTTCTTTTTTGAGAAGAAAATTTTTTCTTCTGATATTGAAACCGGAATAATCACCCGGCGATAGATTCAAAATTTCTTCTTTAAGTTCTGGTGTGATTCTTTCATCTGCATCGAGACTTAAAACCCATTCGTTGGCTGCGAGACTTAATGCATATCTTTTCTGAGGGACGTATCCTTCCCATTTTCGAATGTAGATTTTCTCTGTAAACTGTTTTGCTAACTCAACTGTCCTATCAATACTTTCAGAATCGACTACAATTATTTCATCAGCCCAATCAACACTCTGCAGGCAGTCAGAAATATTTTTCTCTTCATTTTTGGTTATGATAGTTACAGATATATTATTCATAGGTGAAAAATAATTAATTGAACAGGGCTAATATAATTCATTAAACTCCCAATAACTTTAAAATATCTGCAGAGACTTTGCGATGTTTTGTGATGAAAAAATTATTCACACTTAATGTCAAACTAAATTTTTTTAATAATTCTTATTAAGAAAATTAACGTGTTAATTTCAGAAGAGTAAATCTTCCATCATAGTCGGTTACTAGGCAGTTCCCATCGACATTAGTCAGAGAAACAATCGGTGCAAATCCGCCACGGAAAAATTTTTCAACTTTCTGTTTCATTTTAATTTTATACACCCAGCCGTTGCTGAAACCAACGAGTATTTTATCTTCAATA
>JALONF010000257.1 GCA_025455085.1 Ignavibacteriaceae bacterium | reverse complement strand
CTTCATCGTGCACTCGATTTGAAAAAAAGAATGCTTGGTGTTGATGAGCTTCGTTATTATGATCTGTACGTTCCGCTCGTTCAGAAAGTAGATATGAGCTTCACAGTTGAACAAGGTCAAAAAGTACTTCTTGATGCTTTAAAACCATTGGGTACAGAGTACGTTTCTGTACTTCAAAAATCATACGATGAAAGATGGATTGATTACATTCCTACAGTTGGAAAAAGAAGCGGTGCGTACTCTACCGGCGGTGCTTATGATGTTCATCCTTATATATTAATGAATTGGACAGATGACTACGAATCAGTTTCTACACTCGCTCACGAGCTTGGACATACAATGCACAGCTACTTCTCAAACAAAATGCAGCCCTTCTCAAAAGCGAACTATGCAATATTTGTTGCAGAGATAGCTTCAACCGTAAATGAAAATTTTCTGAACAACTATATGGTTCAGAATGCAAAAAGTGATGAAGAAAAACTCTACCTGCTCGGTAGTTATCTTGAATTATTGAGAACGACTATCTTCCGTCAAACATCTTTTGCAGAGTTTGAATGGGAAATTCATAAAAGAGCAGAAGCTGGCGAACCATTAACCGGCGAAGATATGTGCGCAATTTATTTTGATATTGTTAAAAGATATTATGGACACGATAAAGGTCATTGTGTTGTTGATGATTATGTTCAGTATGAGTGGTCTTACATTCCTCATTTTCTTGGATATAATTACTATGTCTATCAATATGCAACATCTCTTATTTATGGAACCGCATTTGTAGAAAAGATGACGAACACAGGACAAACTGCGGTTGATGACTATTACAAAATCCTGAAAGGCGGCGGATCAAAATATCCTGCTGATTTAATTAAGGAAGCAGGGATTGATCCGATGTCTCCCGAACCTGTTGCATTAACGATGCAGAAGATGAACAAAGTTATGGACCAGATGGAAGAGATTTTGAAAAAGATGGGTAAATAAATTTGAAGGCAGAGATGTGAATGATCATGTCTCTGCCTTTTTCATTTTCATCAGGACATTTCAAATTTATCATTACTATTATTAGAAAATTCCAATCCCCATTGCATTGGCTGACGAATCTATAAAATCCTCATTATCATTTTGAACCTCAGTTTCTTCTGCTGCTTCGGTTGATACATTTTCCGGGACAACTTCTGAATCTGAATATTCATTTTGAACATTGTAGATACTGGCATCACTGCTTACCGTTTGAACAATCTGATTATTAAAAGAATCTGTAACATATCCGGGATAAACTGCGGAATAAGCATTTACTGTTACAAAACCGACAACTAAACAAACAACTAACTTTTTCATTTTTCTACCCTTTTTATTTGATTATACATTCTGTTTATCTCTCAGTAGAAACGTAACTAATATCGAATGGGTTTGTGTCACTGGATTGTCAATGAGATGTAAAACTTTGTGTGTTTAGCCAAAGATGTCATAAAAATGTAATCGGCATGTCATAAAATTGTTTTGCTGTAACGATGCCTGCTTCTATAACCTGTCGAAGGCTCTATTTGTTAATGAAATTATTAATTGTTAGGTTTCATTCCAGGAAGAAAGGCTAACTCTGTTTCCCATATAAAATATATATCATCAGGCTTAAGTCTAGTACATCAATTATTTAAGATGTCTTCCTCATCGATCTTACTTTGAACTATTAAATAGGATACTTCAAATCCTAATCGTGATTAGAGGATTTAAATTTTGAATTCATCTACACAATACATTAAGTTCATTTTAAGCACTGTGCTTTTCATTTCGTTTGTATACTCGCTGTTAATATTTCCACAATCAAAAAGTAAACTATCCCGTTCTCTTAACTATATAAATACAAACGCAGAAATTATTTTCGACAATGAATGCCTTCATTCTAATTGCAAGTCTCCTTTAAACAGTGAAAACAGATTTGCTTTTTCATCCACCAATAACTTTAAAACTGCTGACTATTTGGATAGTATTGATTATAATTATATTCCGTGGGAAGCAGATAAACACTTTTGGGTTGCTTTCGGTGAACTGTTTATTATTGAGTTTATTCCGTGGGCACTTGCCAGGTGGGGACAAGACTATGAAAATCCTGAAGATAACTGGGCAAATGTGTCTCCAGAAACTTGGTGGAGAAATATTTCCTCTGGCTGGGAATATGATGGCGATGCTTTTCTAACAAATTATTTTGCTCACCCTTATCATGGGAATACTTATTATAACGCAGGTAGAGTTAATGGATTTTCATTCTGGGAATCAAGTGTTTGGGCGTTTGCAGGAAGTACATTCTGGGAATTTTTTGGTGAAACTACCCGCCCCTCAATTAACGATTTGATAAATACTTCTTTAAATGGAATTAATCTCGGCGAAATGCTCTTTAGGTTGTCTGCTGTTGTAACAGATAACACAGAAACCGGAACTACCAGAGTATTTCAGGAAATTGGCGGTGTATTACTTAATCCGGTAAGAGGATTCAGCAGATTAGTAACAGGTGAGACATCAAAAAAATTTCCAAATCCCGAGGAAAGTAATCCCAAAGGATTTGGTTTTAAGCTTGATGTCGGTCTTAGAAGATTAGATAAAAATGGTGATGTGAATGCAACAGAGGAAGCTAATGAAGGAGTATTTTCAGCTGAAATTTTATACGGAAATCTTTTTCGGGGAAATATTAAAAAACCATTTTCCTGGTTTGGAATAAATGCATCAATTTCCACACGTGATCCTCTGTTAACAAACCTGCAATCATTTGGAAATCTTTATGGATGGCATTTAAAGAAAAGTAAAGATACAAAACATATATCAGTGATAACACTCAACTACAACTATTTCAACAATCCTGGTTTCACATATGGAGGAACTTCTGTTAACCCACATATTGTTTCACTTTATAACCTGGGAAAAGGGTTCAACTTTATTACCAATCTTGATATTGAATTAATTGCTATGGGTGCAGTACCAACTGATTACTATGTTGATGCTGAAGGACGCAACTATGATTTTGGGCCCGGCATTGGAATAAATCTTGGCGCATCACTTATTAAAAGAAACTGGAACTTTGCCCGAATTTATTATTCGTCAAAATGGATATGGACTCAAAGTGAACCCTCTGATTCACGGCACCATTTACATCTTGTTTGGTTTGATATTACTTATCCAATTATAGATTATTTAGCAGTTGGTTTGGGATTGGGTGCCTATTGGCGAAACAGTTACTATGAAAATGAGGATGATGTATTTAAAAGGAATCGCATTCTCAGGTTATTTTTGAGAGCAGCATTAAATTAAAGGGATGCATGATTTTGTCACATGAGTGAAAACTCATTGCACTAAAAATTTAAATCAACTAAAGATTTTCAATCAGCTAAAATAAATCCAAACCACACCAACACAAATAATTAACAACACGGAGAGAATAAAGTCTCTTTTCTTCCAGCCTTCGTCTTCGCCTCCGCCTTCATTTGTTATTGTATGAATTGTTAGTCCTGCAAGTTTTTCAGCAGATGGATACGAAGTTAGATAGCTAACTACCACTAATACCAAAATGCAAACCAGAAATAGTAAGAAAGCAAAGTGCAGGAAGTTGATATTTGCATATTCATAAAAAAATCCGCTCAGTGAATCTTTCATCAATTCTAAAATCAATCGTAAGTAACGCTGCAATCGCTCCTTGCGAGTTAACTCTTTTAGAAAGAACTCCTATTAAAAATATTGCCGCAATTGGTGGAGCGATATATGCCTGAACACTCTGTAAGTATTGATAAATCTGTCCTGAAATTAATTTCATCATTGGAATCCACAGCAATCCAAACGCAACTAAAATTACCGTAGCTACTCTTCCTACCAGGACCAAAGTTTTTTCAGATGATTCAGGACGAAGCTTTTTATAAATATCCCAGGTAATTAAAGTTGAGCAGGAATTAAAAACGGAGGAAAGAGAACTCATCAATGCTGCGAGTAATCCAGCAACAACAATTCCTTTCAAGCCAACCGGAAGAAGGGCTCCAACCAAAGTCGGCAATGCGTGATCTGGTGATTCAAGTGTAATTATTCCTTTCTGAGTAAGAGCATAAGCAATCACTCCGGGAATTACAAAAAGAAATAATGGAAGAAGCTTTAAGTATCCTGCAAAGATTGTTCCTCGTCTTGAATGATTAATATCCTTTCCCGACAAAACTCTTTGAACGATAAACTGATCAGTGCACCAATACCAAACTCCAAGGATTGGCGCTCCAAATAAAATTCCTGTCCACGGAAAATTTGGATCACTCATAGGTTTCCATAAGCTAAAAAATCCAGCACCAGCATTGCTATATAATTCTCCTATTCCACCGAGTTTGATCAATCCAACAATCGTTACGATGATTGCACCACCAATCAGAATAAACATTTGAACCATATCAGTGTAAAGTACGGCGCGAAGTCCACCAGCTACAGTATACACTCCTGTTATAATCACAACTATTAGTGCGCCGGTCCAGAATTCAATTCCCATCAAGGATTCAAAAACAATTCCACCTGCTGCAATGGTTACAGAAATTTTTGTAAGCACATAACCAACAATTGAAATGATGGCGAGATACCAGCGAGCTCCTGAAGAGTATCGTCACTCTAAAAACTCCGGCATTGTAAACACACCGCTTTTCAGATAGAAAGGAACGAATAACCATCCCAAAATTAAAAGTATTAGCGAGGCAAGAATTTCAAATTGACCAACTGCAACTCCGCTTGCAGCACCGGTA
>JALONF010000024.1 GCA_025455085.1 Ignavibacteriaceae bacterium | reverse complement strand
ACAGCGCCTCGCTCTCCTGGTGCGCGATGCGCGTCGGGTTCGCCTTCGGGTTGAGCTTCGCGCGCTCGCAGATCTCGAGCGCGGACTTGTCGCTCACGCGGGAGAAATCGGTGTCTGCCTTCACACAGGGGACAGAAAAGGAAATATTCAACCTGCTGAACACCGAAATGCAACTGCGGAGCAAGAAGGAACTGATTCAAAAGTTCATCAGAGAAAACATGCCTGTCATTCTGGACACAGATGATATTCCGCAAGAGTTTGAGAAATTCTGGACGGTGGAGCAGGAAAAAGCGTTCCTGAAGTTGGTTGAGGAAGAAAAATTATCGAAAGAAAAAACACAAACATTGATTGAAAATTACCTGTATTCCGAACAAGAGCCGATGCGGGATGATATTTTAGAACTGCTTGATGGAGAAAAGCCAACCTTGCTTCAACGTAAAACAACTGGTGAAAGAATACTCAGAAGGATAATTGATTTTGTTGAGACGTTTATTAATGGTATATCAGGCTAATATACTACATCAACTAAATCATTGCTTTATGTCGAAATATTGACACTAATCAATCCCTTGAAAGAATTGAGTAACGGTTAATTCCGTTGCATCAATGCATTTAAGCAGCGTCAGGATATTGTATAATCCCATTTTTTCAAGTTTGTAGAGACTATTAGGATGGATGCCAGCCAATTGACTGAACTCCCGTTGTGTAAGTCCTTCATTTAACCGCCAGTTCTTTATGAATGAACTGATTTCTTCGAGGCGTTTTTGCTGGTATTCTGGTAGCTCTTTTTCGGACATTCTGTAATATCATTTTCAATAAATACTGTCACATCGTGTTGTGGATTTATTTGTACCAAAATTCATTCTAAGGGTACTCTGGTGTTCTTAAACCTATGGTTATCGGAGTAATTTGGAAAGTTGAAACCGTTTAAAAACATCAAATTAACGCTAATTTCCCCCTATTTTCATCGACTTCACCTGAAAAACAGTCCCAGCATGCATCACCGCACGGTCAAATTATAGAATTGTTTGTGGAAATAGTTAAAGTTAGTCCAGTTTATCGAAGAATTGACTTATGCTCAGGTGATAATAATTCAGTACACGAACAAGAGTTAGAAGCTGAAAATTAATTTGCCCTAACTCCATTCTGTTCAGGGTATTCCGTGGTACACCCATTTCCTTAGCCGTTTCTACATAGGTTTTCCCTCTATCTGCCCTTAGTTTCTGCAATTTCTTGCCGATTTGAACTAATAGTTTTTTCTGTTCTGAGGGTATTGCATCAGATTTTTTCACCACTTTTTTCTGTAAAAATAAAAATAAAACACATATAAGTGTGTTCAGTAATTAATCTTTATTAAATTTGCACACATAAATGTGTTCAATGAGGAGAAAACAAATCAGAATCCAACACCAGTTCATAAATTTCGACAGTGATGGAAGTACCCGTTTTTTAATTCTTATTGAAATAGAAGGAAATCGACCAATAAAAAGTTATGTTGTGGAACTGCCTTCGGATTTTTTATTTTACGATGAGAAGTACCCGTATTATATTATTTATTCTAACTGATTTAATATGAATCGTTTTGCATTATACTTGCGTGTATCAACACTTGACCAGACGAATGAAAACCAGAAGGTCAGATTAATCGAGTTTGCCACCCAGAAGGGATTTGAATTTGAAATCTTTGAGGAAATTGAAAGTTCGAGAAGAACTCGTCCTGTAAAACAAGTTCTGCTTCAGAAACTACGTAACGGAGAATATGCAGGTGTTATCGTTCACAAAATTGACCGTTGGGCACGCTCAAGCACCGAGTTAATATTGGAAATCAAAGAATTAGTAGATAAAGGCATAACATTTATTTCGGTGAGTGATAATCTTGATTTCAGTACTGCAACAGGAAGGCTGCACTTTCATATTCTGGCAATTTTTGCGGAATTTGAAAGGTCTCTCATTTCTGAACGGACAAAACTTGCTTTAAGGCGGAAAAAGGAAGTTGAAGGGATTCGACTCGGACGACCAAAAGGGTCAAAGGATAAAAAAGAAAGACGAAAATCAGGCTACATCCTGCGACACGCCCGTGAAAAACAAGAAATGGATTCAAGAAATGGTATCAAAAAGCCGATTGAAGAGTACATTAATGCCTGACATTTTTTTAAATAAAAGTGGGTAAATAAATAAGGGGTTGCGAAACCCCTTGTTTTTTGTACAAACCTCCCCTGCTCTGTGGGGTATGAATAAACGTCCGTTTGTTTACCCTATTTAGAGGTAGAAAATATTCTATCATATCCCCCATCTAACTCAGGTGTGCTGAAATTTTCTCACTGGAATTTTGTGTACTTTTGCTAAATTATTGCTTTATAGGACATCCATAATTGCAATGCAAAAAGATATAGACAGTAAGCTCAACGCAAAAAATATTAAACCAACCGCAATGCGACAGTTGGTATTACAGGTATTGACCAAGCAAAGTACAGCAATTAGTTTACCAGAATTAGAAAACAAATTCGAAAAGGCTGATAAGGCAACTTTATACCGTACACTTAAAACATTTGAAAAGAATAAACTGATACATAGTATTGATGACGGTACAGGTTCAATAAAGTATGCTCTGTGCAAAGATTCTTGTGAATGCCATCCAGATGACCTCCATGTTCATTTTTTATGCACGCATTGCAATCAAACATATTGTTTAAACGACATTTCTGTACCAAATATAAATCTTCCCAGTAGTTTTTCTCTTGAAAGCGTTAATATGGTGGTGAAAGGTATTTGTTCGGTTTGTAGCAAATAATATTTGCAACCCAGTTGCATGAACTTTACTATATTTTTGCTGTTGTATTCCTAATAAGAAATAAATCGAGTTTAGTGAAGTACGCAGCAATGATATTATCAGTGTATATAGTGGTTTTAACAGCCATGCCCTGCAATGATATTCATGCCATAAATTCTAATAATATTGCCTTGGAATTGTCAGAACAAAACGCAAATCAAACCAATGATGTTGATTTATGTACCCCCTTTTGTTTTTGTCATTGTTGCCAAACACTTTCTTTCCCTTCATTTTATAATGTAGTTTTAACCATTTTGGCAGAAAATCCTTTAGACAATAGCTTTATAGAATCTGCATACTCAAGTCCTGTAGCCTCAATCTGGCAACCTCCCAAAATTTAATCCATTCATACTTTCAACTTAATTAAGTAACAAGCTCATGTATCATTTATTTTAGATGATACTGTGCAATTAATTAGTCTACTTTGATTAACCTCATGGAGATAATTACCTTATTATTAATTAATAAGCCAAGTAAATAAAATGATAAATAAAATAATATCTTTTTCAATAAAGAATAAGGCACTTATAGGTCTAATGACATTAGGCTTAATTATTGGTGGAATATTTTCCATTTCCAAAGTGCCGCTTGATGCCATGCCTGACATCACAAATAATCAGGTTTTGGTTATCACTACTGCACCAAATTTAGGTACAGAAGACATCGAACAGTTCGTTACCTATCAGGTAGAACTGGCAGTTGCTAACCTTCCCGATGTTACTGAGATACGTAGTATATCAAGGTTTGGACTTTCTGTTGTGACGATTGTATTTAAAGAACGTGCAGGAACATATCTTCCCAGACAATTGGTAAGCGAGGCATTAGCTGAGGTGAAGCAGAAAATCCCAGAAGGTTTTGGAGAACCATTCATAGCACCAATCAGCACAGGGTTAGGGGAAATATATCAGTATACGCTGGAAGTGCATCCCGATTTCGATACAATTTATGACGATATGGAACTCCGAACCATTCAAGATTGGATTGTAAAGCGACAAATGGCTATGGTGTCGGGAGTTGTGGAAGTAAACTCCTTTGGCGGCAGAGGTAAACAATACGAAGTCTCTATTAATCCTGATAAACTCAGAAGTATGGGACTGACGATATCCGATGTATTCAACGCCCTTGAAGAAAATAACCAGAATACTGGTGGTGCATATATTGAGAAGAACTTTCAAGCCAATTTTATCAGGGGTGAAGGTTTAATGAGGTCTCTTGATGATATTAAAAACACTTTGGTAGCAAACATAGATGGACAACCAATATTTATAAGGGATGTAGCTGAAGTAAATTATGGAAGTTTTGTCCGTTATGGTGCTTTTACGAAAAATGGCAAAGGTGAGGCAGTTGGTGGAATTGTGATGATGTTGAAGGGGGAGAATTCTAACGATGTAATTAAGGCAGTGAAAGAACGAATTACCTTAATTCAGAAATCATTGCCTGAAGGTGTTGTCATAAAGCCTTTTCTCGACCGCAGCAAACTCATAAAGAGTACAACCTCTACTGTTGCCGAAAATCTTTCGTTAGGTGCACTTATTGTAATATTTGTTCTGGTCATATTCTTAGGAAACCTCAGAGGTGGTTTAATCGTGGCATCGACCATTCCACTCGCATTGCTATTTGCATTTATCATGATGAATATTTTTGGAGTATGGGCAAATCTAATGAGTTTGGGAGCACTTGATTTCGGAATACTGGTAGATGGGGCAGTCATTATCGTTGAAAGTATGATTTTCTATCTGCACAAGAAAAATTTAATTGGCACAAAACTCGACCAATCAAAACGTAATGAGATTGCCTACTCATCTGCAAGTAAAATGATGAATTCAGCATTTTTCGGTCAGTTAATCATCCTCATTGTTTTTATACCAGTATTGGCACTTCAAGGCGTTGAAGGTAAGATGTTCATTCCTATGGCAATGACATTTGGTTTTGCCGTTCTGGGAGTTGTAGTCTTGTGCCTTACTTACATTCCAATGATGGCATCCCTATTTCTTCAACCGCCTAAAACGGATAAAAAATCTTGGGGGGATAAACTAATTGGTTTACTTGAAAAGATATACAGTCCAATGATTGATTGGGCACTTAAAAGAAGTCGTATCGTAATCGCTATTGCTGTTGCATTATTAATTTCTGGTGGTTTTCTATTTACACGTATGGGTGCTGAATTTATTCCCAAACTCGATGAAGGTGATTTCGCTTTTCAAGCGTTTCTGAAACCGGGGACTTCTTTAACCGAGGTCATAAAAACCTCTACTCGGTTGGAACAAATTGTTTTGGAGAATTTTCCTGATGAAATAGAAAGTGTTCAAAGCAGGATTGGGGTAGCAGATTTACCAATGGACCCAATGCCAATAGACATCGCTGACATTTTTGTGATATTGAATCCTCAGGAGGAATGGACGAAAGCCGATTCAAAGGAGGAATTAATTGATAAAGTCAAGGAAAAAGTAAGTGTTTTGGCAGGAATAAACTTTGAATTTACCCAGCCTATTGAAATGCGTTTCAATGAATTATTGACTGGTATCCGAGAAGATGTTGCTGTTAAACTTTATGGTGACGATTTGGAAATGCTTGCTGATAAAGCCGAAGAAATCTCTGGATTAATTTCGGGTATTGATGGTGTAGCTGGTCTTAAAGCTGAAGCTACAAGAGGATTACCTCAGATAACTGTTAATTACAACCGCAATAAGCTCGGTCTTTATAATTTGACAATAAAAGACCTAAATACAATAATTGAGTCTGCTTTTAGTGGTGGTGTGGCAGGAAGTATATACGAAGGTGAGCGGATGTTTGACCTTGTGGTGAGATTGGATGAGGAACACCGAACAAGTATTGACGATATCCGAAATTTATTCGTTAATCTCCCAGATGGCAATCAAATACCATTGAAAGAAGTTGCTGAAATCAGTTACCAGCAGGGTCCCATGCAAATAAGTCGTGATAATACCAACAGGCGAACTTATGTTGGGATAAATGTTGAAGGAAGGGACGTTAAATCTCTTGTGGAAGAAATCCAAAGAACTTTAGATGAAAAACTTGTATTACCGACAGGTTATTATATTCGATATGGTGGTGCTTTTGAAAACCTCGAACGTGCTTCAAAAAGGTTGTCTCTTGTAGTTCCCCTTGCTTTGGCATTAATTTTTATGTTGGTGTTTTTTGCTATTAAATCGCTTAAACAAACACTCATGATTTATGTGGCAATTCCTTTTGCCGCAGTGGGTGGAGTATTTTCGTTGTTTTTTCGGGATATGCCATTTAGCATCTCTGCTGGGGTTGGTTTTATTGTCCTGTTTGGTGTTGCAGTACTAAATGGATTGGTATTGATTAGTGGATTTAACGAACTAAAAGAGGAAGGGAAACTCCAAATTAATGAAATCATTAAAAAAGGGTCGATTAGACGAATACGTCCAATCTTGTTAACTGCTTCTACTGATATTCTTGGCTTTTTACCAATGGCAATATCAACTTCCGCAGGCGCAGAAGTGCAACGACCTTTAGCAACTGTTGTGATTGGTGGTATGCTAACATCAACATTGCTAACTCTTATCGTGCTACCCATTCTATATAAGTTTGTCGAATCTAAAAAAAATGACAGAAGGCTTCCAAGAATAGGAAAGGTTGGATTACCAGCGATATTCATTATTACTCTTTTCATATTTTCAGGTAGAGTCGAAGCACAGGATTCACCGATAACATTGCAACAGGCAATCGAACGGGCATATGAAAAATACCCTTCTATCAAAGCAGCCAGTTTGGAAGTTGACAAACAAAAAGCATTAAAAGCTACTGCATATGAATTGGGTACAACCTCGATTTATACAGGTAAAGAAGAAGTCTCCAACAACTCACTCGGTATTCAAAATAAGATTGGGATTGAACAGTCGAACATTGATGTATTTGGCATTTTTGCAAAGAGTAATTTATACAATGCTAAAAATCAGCAAGCTATGTCAGGCATGAATCTTGCAGAGTACGAATTAGCCCGTGATGTTAGTTTGGCATGGTACAACGCTGTCTTTGCTAAGAAGCAATGGTTGCTTTTCAAACAACTTGATACTTTGTATGCCGCTTTTCAGAAAGCTGCTGAGTTAAGGTATAAGACACAGGCAACTTCCAAAATTGAATATCTCTCGGCAGCAGCCAAGTACAAAGAATTACAGGTTAATATTAAGAAAGCTGAGAGTAGGTATTTGGCAACTTTACAACTTCTTAATCAATATTTATTATATCCGAAAGCTGTCGATGTTAACATCCAGAATTTAGAAGGGCATGTATTTAATAATTCTTCCGAAAGTGATTCTTTGGATGGAAGCCCGTTACTTAATTATTATTCAACAGGAGTCGATGTTGCTGAATTAGCATGGAAAGCAGAGAAGTCAAATATCTTACCGAAGTTTAGCTTGGGATACAAAGTGCAAGCAGTTGATGGCAATTCAGGTTTTTATGGATGGGAAGCAGGTATTTCTGTTCCATTGGTTTTCTTTTCTCAATCTGGTAAAAATAAAGCATCGAAAATAGATTTCCAGATTGTGGGTCAACAATATGAACAAGCACAACTGGAATTATCTGCTGTTTATAATCAGCAGATTAGCAGACTTAATGCCCTAAGCCAAGTTATTGACTATTATCAGACTGAAGCACTGCCGTTAGCGGATGAGCAAATTGAGGCATCGAAACTGGCATATCGGCTTGGAAACATAGACTACATTCAGTTTATTCAGAATGTAGAAGCCGCTATCGACACAAAACAGGGTTTCTTAATGCAGCAGGCAGAGTACTTTGAATTATCTGCCCAACTGAAATATTTAACAGGAAAATAATCAACAAAATAAAATAGTTATGAAAACAAAAATATTTATAGTATTCATTGGCATTGTAACCATTATGTCATGCAATTCCAAAAACACAGGTGTTCCTGAAGGTGAAGAACACGAAGAGCAAAGTCCTGAGGGAGTGGTTATGCTGAATGAGAAACAACGGGATGCACTCAATTTAAAACTTGGAGTATTCCAGATGCGGAATTTAACAACGGTAGTAAAAACAAACGGACAATTAGAAGTCCCACCATCCAGTACAGCCAATATTACCCCGATTATTGGTGGTAATGTTAAAGAGATTAAAGTGTTTCATGGTGATAAAGTAACTAAAGGGCAAGAACTTGTGGTGCTCGAACATCCTGATTACATAGTTCTTCAAGAGAATTTTGCTGAAATAGCAAATAACCTTGAATACTTAGAACAGGAATATTTACGCCAAAAGGAATTATTCGAGAACAATGTTGGTTCGGGACAAGAATACCAACTGGCGAAATCGGAATTTAATACAGCAAAAGCTAAATACGAAGGTTTGAAATCACGTTTGCAAATGGTTCATCTTTCTCCTGAAGAAGTTAAGGATGGGAAGATATCAAGTACCATCAGTATCGTATCTCCCATTAATGGTTTTGTGAATGATATTAATATTAAAGTAGGTACATATGTTGACTCAAAAGACATAATATTTGAAATAGCTGACAATAATTCAATTCATGCTGACTTTATGATATATGAAAAGGATGTTCACCTTTTAAAGGAAGGTCAAAAAGTTCATTTTACTGTTTCGAACAGACCTGAGGAAGAACTTACAGGTACTGTCTTTGCTATTGGAAAAGAATTTGAAGCCAGTTCAAGGGCACTTCATATCCATGCAAAGATAAATGATAAAACTTCCAACCTCATTTCAGGGATGTATATCTCAGGTCATTTGCATACAGATGAAAAATACACCCGAACTCTTCCAAACGATGCCATTGTTACTGAAGGAACAAAATCGTTCATCTTTATTTTGGATAATGAAGCTATTGGAGAACATGGGCGAGACGAATCAGAACATGCAGGACATGATGAGGATGACAAATCTCAGTTGGATGAAGAAAACCATAAAGGGCATGCGCATGGTGACGATGATGATAATGATGGAGAAGAGAATATAATGGCATTCAGGATGATAGAGGTCATTACTGGACTTAAAGATGATGGATATACTGAAATCCATTTGATTAACTCTTTGCCAGAAAACACGCAAGTTGTGATGAATGCAGCATACTATTTACTGGCTGATATGAAAAAAGAGGAAACCGAACACGAACATTAGAATTAAATATCATGAAAGAAATAAAAGCAATTGTAAGACCAAATAAGGTAAATGAAATTGTTCAACAACTCAAAGATAATGGTTTTGAGAACATTACAATTTCATCAGCAGAAGGTACTGGAAAGTTTCAGGATGAAAAGGCATTCGTTTCTCAGATTTTTTCTATTACTGATAGCCCAATGGCTAAAATTGAAATTGTCGTAAATAAGGAACAGGTGAATACCGTAGTGAATATCATTTCGGAATATGGTAAAACACTTCACTCAGGTGACGGGTTAATATATGTATCCGATGTTGAAAAGACATACCGAGTAAAAACTGGTATGGAAAACGGGGAGCACAAATATTAGAATAATAGCAAGTTATCCTAAAAACAGGGTAACTTGCCATTTCAATTGTTTATCATTAGCAAGTTATAGATAATGTTTAAGAGTACCTATAAGATTTCCAAACTGGACTGCCCTTCTGAAGAATCCCTAATTAGGATAAAGCTGGAAGGATTATCCAGTATTAAAAGTTTGATATTCGATATAGAAAACCGAAATCTCACAGTCTTTCATTCTGAAGACAGTGGGGAAATCGAAAAACGTTTAAATGAACTAAATTTAGGCTCAGAACGTAAAGAAACAACCATCGTCAAACAGGAGGAATTTATAAACAATCCATCAGTACAGTCAAAACTTCTTTGGACAGTACTGATTATCAATTTTGCTTTTTTTATAATCGAAATCACTACTGGATTTATTTCAAAATCCATGGGTTTGGTTGCCGATTCATTGGACATGTTGGCAGATGCTATGGTTTATGGTCTTAGCCTCTGGGCAGTTGGTTCAACGGTTTTCCGAAAGAAAAAAGTAGCGAGACTTAGCGGGTATTTTCAACTGGCATTAGCTCTAATTGGTTTGATTGAGGTAATACGCAGATTTATAAGTGTTGAAGCCGTCCCAGATTTTAGAACGATGATTATTGTATCGATACTGGCATTAGTTGCCAATTCAATATGCCTCTATTTATTGCAGAAATCAAAGAGTGAAGAGGCACATATGAAAGCTACTATGATTTTCACTTCGAATGATATAATAATTAATACTGGTATTATTGTAGCAGGTATATTAGTTTTGTTGACCCATTCAAAATATCCTGACTTAATAATTGGTGCAATTGTTTTCTTAATCGTTGTCCGAGGTGCTTTCAGAATTTTGAAACTTGGGAAATAGATTGTATATGGCACATTCACATGAACATAAAGTCGGTACAGGACATAGCAAGGCATTTGCAATTGGTATTGGTTTAAATATAGTCTTTGTAGCTGTAGAAATCTTTTACGGACTATTGGCAAATTCTTCAGCATTATTAGCCGATGCAGGGCACAACGCCAGTGACGTTTTAAGTTTGATATTCGCATGGACAGCAGTCTGGCTTGCTACTATGAAGCCAAAAGGAAAATATACATATGGCTTGCGCAAAACAACAATCCTTGTATCTATTCTGAATGCACTATTGCTTTTCGGAGCGGTCATCGCTATAGGTTGGGATGCAATTGGGAAATTAAAAAATCCAGAACCAGTCGCAGGGACTCAGGTAATGATTGTTGCAGGAATAGGTGTGGTAATTAACACCATTACAGCCTTGTTTTTTATGAAAGGTCAAAAGGACGACCTGAATATCAAAGGGGCATTCCTGCACATGGCAGCCGATGCGGGAGTTTCTTTAGGGGTAGTGATTGCTGGACTACTGATAAACCTCACAGGAATTCAATGGATTGACCCCGTAATGAGTTTTATTATCATTCTGGTTATTCTCTGGGGTACATGGCGTTTATTTACTGATTCCATTGATTTAGCACTGGATGCCGTGCCTAAAAATATAAAACTTGAAGAAGTACGGAAGTTTCTTATATCTCAGGATGGGGTCGAAGACATTCATGATTTGCACATATGGGCAATGAGCACAACTCAAGTTGCCTTAACTGCCCACTTGATTATGCCAAAAGGAAATAGGGACGATTTTATTACTAACCTACAGGAGCAGTTGAAACACAAATTCGGAATTGGACATACTACATTTCAGACTGAAACTAAATCACTGCAAGAAAACTGTTTGACAGATTGTTAACCATGTAAATTTAATTAAGAAAATAATGAGTTCCTGCTATCAATGTTGATAAGCCTTCATTATCATGCAGACCCATATCAAGAACCATCAAGGCAAGTTCATCCAAATGCTCACCAAGAACATCCTGATTGGCTGCCTGAGCCAAAATAAAGCCGTCTCCGACCTTTATCCTGCCAATGACAACAGGATTTCCATCAGAATCAGTTTCCCTGCGGATTGTGCCATGAAAACAACGACTCCAATCATTACCTGCTTTGGCACAGAAGATTTCCCTGATTTCCAGCTTCGGTGTTTTATCCATAATCATTTTATATATAAACACTTATACGAAATAATTTAAGAAATGTTACAGTATTATGCCTGATTTTCAGCATTTTCGAAGTCAAATTCTAAAAGGTCATCGCTCATGATTCCTGAAAACGTTTCGTTTAGTACTATCTCCCGAATGTCCTGCCATTTAATGAAAAAAGTCTGTGGTCGTGTATCATTGATGTCAATTCGTACATTTCCATTTAATTGAGTACTGCAATCATGGATTGTGAGAATAATAAAGTTGTCTTCAACATTAACATCATCCAATCGAACTTTTCCCAGATTAGTAGGGGTGACCATCAAGTACTCAGTATTTTCAAAGCGATTTGATTTGCTATCACGTTTCAGGAATATCTTGAGGTGCTCGAAGGCAAACGGTGTTTGTTCAATCCTATCAATAAGTACTTGAACGCTATCACCCAAATCCATATTACTATCTTCATTTTTCACAATTATCTTTTATTTGGTCTTCTGGTGATGAGAACAGGTCGGTAATTATCCAATCAGTAATATCATTAAAAATATCACGATTGAGATGAAGTATCTGCTTTGAATTCAAATCTAAAGCCGTAAAACTTAGTATGTTGCCTTCTTGATTTACATTGATAACTCTAATTCGCCTCAACTCAACTTCATAATCAGGCAAGAATGTTACTAAATCATAATCGCCCATTAATATAATTATCTGATTATCTGTTATTACAGATTTGTCATGTACGACAAATGCCTTTGAAATGCACTTTTTTGTTTTCCCAGCTTCATTTGATTTCTTTCTGGTTAGTTCATCTATATTCATATTGGATATTTTCATATAAATACTGGTTAGCATGAAACTGGATAAGTGAAGGAATAGGGGTACTGGGTATCCTCCCTCGCCATAATCCCCGCCCATACTGGCTTCCAGAGGCAGTGGTGGGGCAAGCGTATGATATTATGGAATTTAGGTTTTGGTTAAGTCGAGATTATAAAATATTATAGAAATTTATAATTTCTCCTGAAAAAGGGAAATCCAAGGCAGGGGGTATTCTTCAGGAATGTTGAGGGGTCATTTTGTTTTTAAAAAAAATTTTAAAAATGAGAGAATTGAAGAAAATATTGTCATTCGAAAAGGTAATCCATTACGTAGCTTTTATATTGCAAATTTCATTGCAAATAAAAAAGGACTCACAACAGCCTAAGTTATGAGTCCTTGAAAATGCCTGTTAATCAGGTCTTTATTTGAGCGGGAAAAGGGATTCGAACCCTCGACCCTCAGCTTGGGAAGCTGATGCTCTACCAACTGAGCTATTCCCGCCTGTAATATCTACTGCCTTCCCCATCCGCCAACCGGCGGATGCGGGATTGAGCCTCCTCCTTCGTCAGTGCTTCAAACTGCCTGCTCTCCTCCGAGCCTCCCATGGGAGTTGAACCCACGACCTGCTCATTACGAGTGAGCTGCTCTACCACTGAGCTAA
>JALONF010000023.1 GCA_025455085.1 Ignavibacteriaceae bacterium | reverse complement strand
TGCAAAGCTAATCTCAAAAACTGATGGAAGTGTTTTTTCAATTTTCGCCAATGCTTCTTCGGTAAATCCTTTTGCTTTTAATGATTCAGGATTTATATATGGGCAACCCTGTAATGTTCCCTGACCGTTAGCATACTTAATAATTTCAGTTATCTGATCTTTGTTGTATCCTAATCTTTCGAGTGCAGGAGGAATGGATTGATTTATAATTTTAAAGTAACCGCCTCCGGCAAGTTTTTTAAACTTAACAAGTGCAAAGTCCGGTTCAACACCTGTTGTATCACAATCCATCACAAGACCGATAGTTCCCGTTGGAGCAATAACAGTTACCTGAGCATTTCTAAATCCAAACTGCTCTCCGAGTTCTAATGCTCTGTCAGCATCTTCTCTTGCAGCCTTTAAAAGATCAGAGGGACAATGCTTTGGATTTATACCTACTGGATAAATTTTAAGATTTTCGTACTCCTCATTCGGCACATTATAAGCAGCGCGTCTGTGATTCCTTATGACACGAAGCATATGTTTCTTGTTTGGTTTAAATCCTGGGAATGTGCCGATTTCTTTTGCCATCTCGGCTGAAGTTGCGTAAGATGACATATGCATTATTGCGGTCAAAGCTCCGCAAATAGCAAATCCTTCGTTGCTATCGTATGGTATTCCTTGAAGCATTAGCAGAGTGCCAAGGTTTGCATAGCCGAGACCAAGTGTTCTATATTCATAACTAAGCTGGGCAATGTTCCTGCTCGGGAATTGTGCCATTGTAACACTGATTTCTAAAACGATAGTCCATATCCTGGTTGCGTGACGGTATTGATCAACACTAAATTTTTTTTCTTTAAGATTATAAAATTTAACGAGGTTCATTGATGCAAGATTACAGGCTGTGTCATCAAGGAACATATACTCGCTGCACGGATTTGAGGCTCTTATTTCTCCGCTTTCAGGACAAGTATGCCATTCATTAATTATACTATGAAATTGAATTCCCGGATCAGCGGAAGACCACGCCGCAAAAGCGATATCATTCCATAGATCTCTTGCTCTTAATGTTTTGCAAGGCTTTGGATTTCTGTTTTCTTCTTTTGATTTTCGTTTTTCAATTCTCCAGTAAAGGTTCCAATCTTTATCATCAAGAACAGCATTCATAAATTCATTAGTAACTCTTATTGAGTTGTTAGAATTCTGTCCGGATACAGTCGCATAAGAATCAGAATTCCAGTCAGTGTCGTATTCAGGAAATTCAATAGACTTGAAACCCTGCTTAGCAAGCTGGATAACACGTTCGATATAATTATTTGGGATCATCGCCTTACGCGCTTCGAGCACAGCCAGTTTAAGTCTTTTATTAACCTGCTTATTAAATCTATCATTCTCAGGATGCTCGGCATGACACGCAGTCATTATATTATTTAAATGTAGGTTAGCAAGATGTGAACCCGTAACAAGTGATGCCACTTTTTGTTCTTCAACAACTTTCCAGTTTATATATTCTTCAATATCGGGATGGTCGAGATCGAGTGTAACCATCTTTGCGGCTCTTCTTGTTGTTCCTCCAGATTTAATTGCACCTGCCGATCTGTCACCAATTTTAAGGAACGACATCAAGCCAGAAGATTTTCCACCGCCGCTTAAAGGTTCATTATTTCCTCTAAGGTCAGAAAAATTCGAACCAGTTCCAGAACCATATTTAAATAATCTTGCTTCACGAACCCACAGATCCATAATTCCGCCCTCGTTGACGAGATCGTCGCTAACTGATTGAATGAAGCAGGCATGCGGCTGTGGATGTGTGTACGCATCTGTTGAAGATACCATTTCACCGGTTTGATAATCAACGTAATAATGCCCCTGGGAAGGACCAGTAATGCCATATGCCCAATTTAAGCCAGTGTTGAACCATTGAGGACTATTAGGCGCTGCAAACTGATTTGCAAGCATATATATAAGCTCATCGTAGAAAACTTTAGCATCTTCTTCAGAATCAAAATATCCGCCTTTCCAGCCCCAGTAAGTCCAGCAACCTGCCAGCCTGTGAAACACCTGCCGTGAATCTCGTTCTGAAGTGAAACGGTCATCTTCAGGCAGCGAGCCAAGTCTTTCAGTATCTGCAACGGAAGGCTGCAGCCATTCAGGGATACCTTCCTCCTGGATTTTAACCAGCAGCTTTGGAATGCCGGCTTTCCTAAAATACTTTTGAGCAATGATATCTGTTGCTACCTGTGACCAGCTTTCGGGAACAGATACATCGTCCATCCTAAAAACAATTGATCCGTCAGGATTTTTTATTTCTGATCTGCGTTTGACAAATTTGATTGATGAAAGAGGATCCTTACCAGCTGTAGTAAACAGTCTTTGTATCTGCATCAAGCGCTCCTGGTTATAGATTTGTTATCTTTAAGAGAAAAAAAATTTATTATAAGTAGAAGGATATTCACTTTATAAGTAATTATTTTTGAGTAACAAAAAATTTATTATATTGGTTTTAAGCTGGAGCCTAAAGGAAGTAAAATTTCTTCAAAGAAAGAAACAGCATAACAGATTTTCAAAATTTTTTTTGCTCCAACAAGGCAACACTAACTTGGTGATATTTTTTAAAAATTGCAAATTAAATTTCATCTGATTTTAAAAAATATTTTTTCAGAATTGCGATTTAAATTTTGATTTGAATATAAATTTTTTATGATACAAATTTATAGAGCATAAATTTTTCTTTAAAGAGACAATAATACCCTTAGATCACTGTGGAATTTTTAAAAATAATGGCAAAGACAACTGATTGAACTCTAAAGAGAAAGTAATTGAAATATCCCAGCTGACAAAACGATTCAAAGACGTTCTTGCTGTTAATGATATGAACTTTACTGTTAATAGGGGAGATGTATTCGGATTTCTCGGACCAAACGGTGCAGGAAAAAGTACGACGATCAGGATGTTACTTTCACTCATCTCACCAACTTCGGGAACGATAAAAATTTTTAACAAAACTTTAAAAGAAAACCGCAGAGAAATCCTGGCAAATGTTGGGGCTATTGTGGAAAAGCCCGATTTTTATCAATACCTGCCAGCCATTAAAAACCTTGAAATTTTAGCTAAAATCTCAGGAAAAGAGGTAACTCGTAAGAGGATTTTTGAACTGCTAGAATTGGTTGGATTAGCGGATCGTGCTAATAGGTATTCACACGGAATGAAGCAAAGGCTTGGAATAGCACAGGCATTATTGCATAATCCGGAGCTGATTGTTCTTGACGAACCAACAACAGGACTTGATCCCCAGGGAATGAAAGAAATCAGGGACTTAATAATCCGGCTGAGTAAGGAAGAAAATAAAACAATATTTCTTTCATCACACATTCTTTCGGAAATTGAAATTGTTGCAAACCGGATGATCATAATAAATAAAGGTAGCAAGATAGTCGAAGGAGAAGTTAGCGAGCTTTTAAATTCAAGCACACTCAAAGTAACCATAGAGGTTGACGATACAGCTGCGGTCATAAAGATTTTGGAAGGTACACGCTGGAATAGAATCATCGAATCAATAACAGAAAATAAATTCGTCATAAGTATTGAACAGAGTGCAATCCCGGTACTAAATAAATATCTTGTTGAGAATGGTGTGATGGTAAATGCAATCATACCGGTAAGATCACTTGAGGATTATTTTTTAACTATCACCTCCGGTGCAAAATGATATTTACTTTAACCAGGATTGAACTGCTCAAAATCTTCAGGAAGTGGCGCACTTACATTGGTTTTATTGCGATAGGTATTCTCGTTCCGCTGCTTCATTTGGCGATGTACCTTGAAGGTCAGAATTCAATAGATTTTGTTACCCGTGGATTGAGAGATTCGTTTATTTTGGTTGGCAACCTCCTGAATGGTTACTGGATTTCCTACATTATTCTAAATGCTCTAACTATACATATTCCTTTTCTGATTACGCTCGTCGCGGGAGATCTTCTTGCCGGAGAGGCAACGGCTGGCACTTATAGAATCCTGTTAACGCGGCCTATTTCCAGAATGCAGATTGTTACCTCCAAATTCCTGTCCGGTTTGATCTATACCAGCTCCTTAATTTTATTCCTTGCATTTATGAGCTTAGCTGTTGGTCTGATTATTTTTGGCAGCGGTGAGCTAATCGTCTCCGGGGACCAATCCATAATTATTTTCGAAAAAAGTGATATTCTCTGGAGGTTTTTCTTAGCATATGGGTTTGCCATTTTGAGTATGACTGTTGTTTGCAGTTTGGCGATGTTCTTTTCATCCCTGGTTGAAAACGCAATCGGACCTATAGTAGCAACAATGGCCGTAATAATCATTTTTATTATTCTTTCCGCCTTTGATGTCGAAATTTTAAGAGATATAAGACCATACCTGTTCACCACTTATATACTGGATTGGAGAGAGTTTTTTGACGATCCGCTGGATTTAGCTGAGATTACTAAATCAGTCCTGGTATTGGGTGGGCATATAATAATATTCTTTACGGCAACTTCATTTATTTTTAATAAAAAAGATATACTTAGCTAAAAGAAATTGGTGCAGCAATGATGTGTAAAATTCTATCCTTTATTATCCTGGTAACTTCTCTTGGAATTTCCCAACCTAAGAATCCGGAAGCTATTCTTGAGAATGTGAAGTCAGAGTTTGAAAAGATTGAAGACTACCAGGTTGATGTTAAAATTAAAGTAGATGTTGACTTCCTGAAGATGCCTGACAGAGAAGCGACCATCTTCTATAAAAAGCCTGATAAGTTTCATATTGACTCAGAGAATTTCGCTATGTTGCCCAAATCAGGGTTGAATTTTTCCCCGCTCGGATTTCTTAATTATAAATACACTGCCTTCCATGAAAGGGAAGATACAATTGATGGAACAATAACTTCCGTTATTAAAGTTATTCCTTTGGAAGGTAAAGCAGATGTCATACTAAGCACTTTCTGGATTGATACTGCAAGAAACTTAATCCTGAAAGTCGAATCATCCCGAAAACCGCAAGGGTCCTACTTTATCGATCTGAAATATTTGAGAAGTGAACAGAAATTTTGGATGCCAGCTTCGATAGTATTCAGTTTTACAGTTGACCGTTCGATGATACCGAAAAGATTCGGTGAAGAAAAGGACTCTAAATCAGATAAAGTGAAAAAAGATTCAGATGAGCCTGAGACTGGTAAAGTTTATTTGAAGTATTCTAATTATCAAATAAATACCGGATTGCCGGATGAACTGTTTGATGAAAAGAAAGCGAATAAATAAAAATGGGCGGTCGGAAAATTTTTATCACAATGAAAGTGAGGGCATAACATTGTTGGAAAGTATCCCGACCGCCCGAATCTGATTACTAGGAGGCTACTCTTTATTAGAGAGGCAATCAGATTTTGGGAGGAGAATCTGTGATTCTTCTAACAGAAATATTGGAGAAAAGGAACAAAGAATAAAGGCAGAATTTTTTCAACTACTTAATTTTACTCTCTTAATCTTTCAAATAATTATCTAAAACAAGCAAAATTCTGCCCATATTTATACAATTGAAAATCGACTTTAATTCAAAGCTTATTTCCCGAATACTTTAGTAAATACTTTTTTCATCTCCTGCCAAGATTCCTTATCTGCTTTTTCGTTGTAAGCCAGCGGCATATTAAACTTTTTCCCGAGACTATCTGCCGCAGGACTGGTGAAACTGTGAATGGCGCCAGGATAGTTCACAAACTCGTATTGGACTTTTGCGCTATCCATTTCTTTTTTGAAAGCATCAATTTGTTCCTGAGTTGTAAATGGATCATCTGCTCCGTTACATACTAAAACGAATGCTTTAACTTTTCCTTCTTCGGCTGGAGTTATGGCTTGTATGCCGCCGTGAAAACTTGCTACTGCCTTTAAATCGGTTCCGATTCTTGCCATATGAAGTACAACAGCTCCGCCAAAGCAATAACCAACAGCCGAAATGTTTTGTGGATCAACCGTTTCCTGGTCTTTTAAATAATTATAAGCAGCTAAAAATCTTTCTTCACCCATTTTCACATTATTGAAAATAGCCCCGGCAAACTTTTGAGCATCTTCGGGATGATTTGCTGTTTTGCCATCACCGTACATATCCAAAGCAAGGGCTGTGTAACCTAGTTCAGCGAGCATTCGAGCGCGCTCTCGAGCGTAATCGTTTAGTCCCCACCACTCGTGGACGACAAGCACTCCGGGTCGTTTGCCCTTAATATTGTTGTTATAAACTAAAAAACCTTTAAGAGTGGTACTATCAGAAGTATACACTACCTCTTTTTCAGTTAAATCAGTTTTCTGCTCGTCAGATTCGGAGCAGGAAAAAAATAAAAGAGTGATTAGAACAGCCGTAATGAGAGCCAGTGTTTTCATAGTTTCCTCCTTGTTATTAATTGAATGATTTAATCTCTATGGACTGTTTCGGGTGAAAAGGCTGGTAAACAAACTGCAACATATTCTGCACCTTCAGGATTTGGTGTGCTATATCTTATCCATTCACCGGCATAAGTTATAATAGCTTGACCTGCATTCACACTAAAAACATTTTCCTTTGTTTCAACTCTTAACATTCCTTTAAGCACTAAAGTGTATTCGTCAAACTCAGGTCTTTGTCCGGGTTCTTCCCAGCCAGCAGGACTTGTCATTTTTGCTATGCTAATTGTTTTTGTTGAAGAATTTACTCTGCCGATAAATTCCCGGATGATTTTCGGCTTGTTACCGATAGCTTCAATTATTGTTGGTGAGGTTATTAGTGTTGGCATAGATAAATTCCTTTCGTCAATGTGTAAGTTCTTTAAACTCACCTGCAGTTTTTGTAAAAATATAGATTGAAATTATTCCAAGCAAAAAATTACCTGCAAGACAAAACCAAATGTATTCCGGGTTTCCGGTATCCCTGAAATATCCGTAAAGTGATGTATATGTTACTCCGCTGAGTGCACCACCCAAACCGGTTGCTAAAAAGTTTGTACCCATATACAGTCCGGCTTTTTCTTTAGGTGCAAGCCACAGAATATATTCCTGTATTCTTGGTGAAGATATCATTTCTCCGACAGCAAATAAAAATATTCCGAGGAAAACAACTTCTGGTGCTGATAAATATGCATATCCAATTGTGAACATCCCTGATGCTGCTATAAACAAGCCGAGGCTAAAGGATGGGATTGCTTTGAACTTTTCAAAAATCCTCGAAATGAAAATCTGGAATATCATAATTATATAACCGGTATGAGCTATCGTTTCGCCTAATAATCTTCTCGTCCCGGTTTCATCTTCAGCAGAAAGTATGTTAGAAAACCAGGATGGGAAAATACTATCTAGTAATAAAAATAAACGCACCGTATCCAGATTTTTATCGACATAAACAGCAACAAGATTGAAAAATGCCCACAGGGGTAACCAAAACATCAATCCAAGCAGAATTAGAAATACTAGAAATTTTATATCAGATAGGGCAACATACATATCCTGAAATTTTTGTTTTAGTGTTGCGTTTCCAATTTCGCGTTTTGGTTCTTTATAAAAAAAGATTGTAATTAACAGCATCAGTCCGATACCAATCGCAGCGGCAAAGAATGCATGGTTCCAGGAAATAGCTCGCAGCTTTCCAGCAACAACAGGTCCAAACGAAGCACCGATATTAACCATCGCATAAAAAATTCCGAAGCCAAGAGTCTTGTTGGTAGAATCTGTGGTTACTCGCACCGTCCCTGATATTAATGGCTTGAAAATGCCGGCAGCAAATCCGATCCCTAGCATTGTGAGAGCAATACCCGTGAATGACTGTGTGAAAATTAGTAGTAATATTGTCGGAAGATATGCAAGATACGATATGATAAGAACTTTCTTAAAGCCATATCTATCTGCAAACGTACCTGAAAAAATAGGAGTAGCGTATGAAAACAAAAGAAACAAACTTTGCACAATTCCAAGCTGTCCTTTTGAAAAACCAAGGTATTCCATATAAATTCCAAAGCCGAGGTAAATACCGTAGTAAGAAAATCGTTCCAGTACCTCGATGCTGTTTGCTATCCAGAATACAAAAGGGAAGCGGGTTCTATTTTTCATTAAAACTTTTAATAATTTTTCAAAAATAATTGACCGGAAATAAAATATATTAAACTTTTAAAGCAGCAGCAGCGCGCTCATATTCTTCGGGTCTTACATAAAGCAGATAACCAAAACACCCTCTGTTATCAGTGACACCGGTTGAAGCATAAACATTTACATTTGCTTCATAAAGGATTTGATGAATATTTGCCAATGCACCAAGTTCATCATCTCCCTGAACTAGCAGAGCCGGATGGGGTCCATCAAGTGTAAAGCTGCTTCTTTTGGCTTCCAAGACAAGCTTGTCAGGAGTATCGGGGAAAAGAGTTAGCTGTGTCCTGTTTGGTCCAACAGGTATTGCGGTAAACGCGAGAAGGTTAATACCGCTTTGCTCTAACTGTGAAAGCAATTTATAAGCCTCTCCGGGCTGGTCAAAAACCGAGCAGTAGAAATATTCTACTTTTCTTATTTTGAATGACATATATCCTCCCACTAATAGATATGAATATTCTTAAGATGTTCTAAAAGCAAACTAAGTATTTATATTTGGTTTATCAATACAAACTCATAAAAAATGGAGACCAATCATTTTCTTGAATTCAAAATATAGTTTTCGGACAGATGGCTAGAACAAAGCAAAAACGACTGTTAAAAGTTAAAGAATTACCTAATGTATTTAGTTCGCTGGATCCTGATGTAAAAGATGCAATATGGAACTATCTCAAATCTACTGATGCATGCACTCTTGAATTAGGCTGCGGTCATGGGGATTATTCCGTTGAATTGGCTCAAATATTCCCGGATAGAAATTTTATTGGTGTGGATGTTAAAGGAGCCCGGATTTTTAACGGAGCTTTGAAAGCTATCGAGCGTGATTTAAGGAATGCTGCTTTTCTTATTGCTAAAGCTGAAAAACTCCGTGACATCTTTAAGCAGAAATCGGTTGAAGAAATCTTCATCCCTTTTCCTGATCCGCATTTCAGGAGGGCAAACCAAAACAAGCGGTTGATATCATCTTCTTTTTTAGATATGTATAAATGGTTGTTGACTGAAGATGGTCAGATTCACTTTAAAACAGACAACCAGGAATTATTTGAGTATGCTTTAAAGACTATTTCAGATTTTGGGTGCAAGATTATTTTCTCATCTGAGAATCTGTATAAGAGTGAGGAAGCGAAATTTCCTTCTAATGTAATCACTTTGTTTGAAAAATATTACCTTAAAGAAGGAAGGAGAATAAAATATGTTTGCTTTAAGTTTTAATTTTTTAAGAATAAACTTAAGTTTGATATAGTCGACGGAAAAAAATTCTGCGTATTACTAAAATCTCAATTCAATTTATGGAGGTTTGTATGAAATCTCGCTTTACACTTTTCTTATTTGTTCTCACATTAGCTTTCTCTGTGCAATCTGGTAATGTCTTCAGCCAAAGCAAAGATTTTATTGGGACAAGAACTATCGAGAAAGATGGTAAAATTTTGTTCGAAACTGTTCCTGCTGAAAGCAAGGGCAATATAGAATTTCAGAATGATCAATCATTCGGAATGAATAATACTAGCGGCGAACAATTTGTTCTTGGAGGAACGGTGCTCTGGTCCGCACAGGATGTAGCTGCTATTGCTAATGTTGTTGCGATCAATAATGCAGGTAATTATGCTATTACTGGTTGGGGACTTAACAATTTGAGAGCAAGTCTATATTCTGATGTCAGCAGTAATCCACTGTGGGATTTTTCTACACAGTATGATCCTTTTGTTGATATATCGGGCGATGGTTCTATTATTGCAACTACAGCCGGGACACATTTTTATTTACTAGATCCAGCTAACGGGAATATCAATTATCAGTTTGCTTTCCCGGATTCTTTTTATGCTTCATACGTAACATTATCACGAGATGGTACAATGGCTCTTGTTCTTGCAAATGCCTGGGGCAGCTCAACTACCTATAGAGCATACGCTTTTGAACTGGCAGGAGGTGCTTCTTCTATACGTTGGACATATGATGTACCGGTGAGTGAAATTACTCAGTGGATAGGTGCTAACTTCTCAGCGGATGGTTCTACTGTGGCAATCACAGGTCGTTATCATCTTTATACATTTAATAGTATTGATGGTACTTTGATTTGGAAACACTTTCTTGATAACACTGAATCAGCGCCTGCAATTAGTGGCGATGGAAGAGTAATAGCCACTGCAGATAATGGCGGCTTTGTTCAAACCTGGCACTTTGATTCAGCGACCAATGAGTACTTCTTGCTCTGGCAATACCGAATTCTGGTAGGAACTAGCAGCTGGGCGTCTTCAGTTGGTATCTCTGCTGACGGAAACACCATCATTGCTGGCTCATTAATATTTTTATCTTCCGGTAACGATGGTTCAGTTATTTGTTTTGATACCTATGGAAATGGTACTCCGAAATGGATATACAGTGGTGTTGGAGATTTGGTGGATAATATCTCCGTGTCGGATGATGGAAATGTTGCTGCTGTTGCCACCTGGGGTGATTATCCGGCTCATGTCAAACCAGATCTTCTCGTCTTTGATGTTACCACCGGGCAGTTAACGTTTAGCGTTATTACTCCAGGATCTTTTTTTACATGCGATTTAAGTCCTGACGGGAAAAGAGTTATTGCAGGAGGTAAGGGAGTGCATGCCCGTGAATTTGGAAATGGTGGTCGTATTTATTTATGCGATATACAACTCGGAGGTGGGAGCGTTAGTGGTAATGTTAATTTAACAAATACAGGTGATGATAGTGGTGTTTTAGTAGAAGTTGTTGGATCTATTCGAAATACAGTTACCGATATGAGTGGAAATTATACAATCCAGAATATTCCGCCGGGAACTTACACAATAAGAGCTGGGAAACCAGGCTATAATTTCGGCACAGTAGCCAATGTTGTTGTAACTGAAGGCGGTACAACAACCGGAGTTAATATGTCATTGAATCCATTCTCAACGCAACCTCCAACGCTTAGTGCATCAACCGGAATAGTTGGAATGATAATGCTTAACTGGACTTCCTTAATCCCAAATCCTGAAAGAGAAAGAGAAATCGCTTTAATGGTTGGTGATGAGATAGATGCTGGTAATTTTTTCCCAGCTGACACTCGTTCAATCAAGGATAATAATTCAGAATTAAATATTCCGAATGAATTTCATGATGCATTTCTCGCTGATAGCATAGCAATTTTCCGAAGCCTGGTTGCAGGCGGCCCATATAGAAAGATTGCAAGTGTCCCTGCATCCCAAACAAGTTATAATGATTTAAATGTTTTTGCTTTGAGGGATTATTACTACGTCATAAATATTTTTACTGAGACAGGGCAGAGCATTTACTCTAATGAAGCTTTAGGAATGGTGAGTGATTCGATGCTGACTTTCAGTATTGATGTTCCCGAAGCATCAATTCCAGCAATTGATGGTATTCTATCTCCGGGAGAGTGGGATGATGCATTTAAGCTTGATATCTCAGATATTTTTGGCTACGGAGGCGGAGTCCCTAGACCTCTGGGATCAGTATATATGTACTTAAAATTTGATGAAACCAATAATATGCTTTATGTAGCTGGTGAAGATTTTCTGAATCCAACACTCGATGACAATGAAGGCTTTGGCTTATACTTTGACGATAATAATAATAATGTTTTTGATGCTGTGCCCCCTTTTATTCTTGAAGGAAATTTCTGGGCTTACTGGCATCCAACAGGTTCAAATTTACGTTTTAGACCAATCACAGGTGGCTTGATAGGCCAGGTCGATACTCTTTTCGATGCGCGAGTTGAATTTTCTGCAAGCTCAGGTCACCTCCAAGGCGAGTTTGCTATTCCGATGGGATTTTTAGAAGGTTATCAACTTCAGGTATTTGGCCCGGATAAAATTGTAGGCTTAGGTGGATTTTTAATTGCAAGGCAGGGAGGTGCTGCCGTATTTAATGGTTGGTGGCCACAAACCATGAATAGCGTTTTTAATCCTGTGTACTTTGGCGATGTTGGTATTGAAGTTTCATTACTGGCACCACCGCAAGCACCCTCAAATATTTCTGTTACACAGCAGGGTGAAGATCTTCTTCTTACCTGGGATGATCCAACTCTCGGATTAAATAATGAACCTCTTCCGGTTCCTCCGACAATTGTTATCTATAAGAATGATGAAATTCTGACTACCTTATCAGCAGGAGTTGAATCTTATCTGGATAATGATGTCTATTGCGTTGCGTGGTATGAGTATAAATTAAAAGCATTTGTTGTAGATGGCGGCGATACTTTAACTGGTCCAATTAGCTCACCGTTTGGTGAATACGCTTGCGAGGAACCCGCACTATCACCAATCAGTTATGATGATGGAATCTGGAATGCGTTTTATGTGGTTGATTTTACCTGGGATGACAATAAGTTTGGAATTCGATTTACACCTTCATCATATCCATCATATGTTCGAAAACTTGAGACAATCGTTAATAGTAATGATCCTATTGATTTCACTATTAATACAGATAATGGTGGCATCCCCGGAGAAATAATGGCCGGGCCATACCGTGTTTTTGATACAGGCCCCGCGCAAGTCGGTACAATTATTAAAAATATACCAGGCACCGATCCACCAGAAATTACTCAGGGTGATTTTTGGGTACTTATAAGCTGGCCCCAGTCATCACCGGGAGCTCCGGGTATTGGTGCTGATTCTGATCCTCCAATAGATCTGCGAAGTATGTATTATACCGCTACGAGCGGATGGGTACAGATGACAAATATTGATGTTATGGTTACGGCATATGTTTCAGATCAGCCTGTTGGTGTTGAAGGGCAGGGAACAGGAGAACTTCCTTTGACATTTGATTTGAAACAGAACTACCCGAATCCATTCAATCCATCTACGGTTATAGCCTATCAGGTACCACAAAACGAGATGGTTACTTTGGAAATCTATAATACACTTGGACAAAAAGTGCGAACGCTGGTTAATGAAACACAAGAAGCAGGTCAATATGAAATCACCTGGGATGGAAAGAACGGCTCTGGAAATCAATTATCGAGTGGTATCTATCTATATCGGATAACTGCAGGTAATCACACTAAAGTAATGAAGATGGTTCTTCTCCGGTAATCCTAAGCTTACTCATTTCATGTAAGGCTCACTTTATTGGTGAGCCTTCTTATTATTACACATATGGTACATAGACTTTGCGTAAGTATTTTCACACAACGTTTTGTTGGAATTTATTATCTTTGCTTTGCGTTAAACTATTAATTTCTGCGTGTCATATTTTATTTCTAATGTGAACCATTCTTGAAAAAGGGTATTACTATCAAGATTTTCTTAAAATATTTTGCTTTAGCAGGCTTACTATTATTTTTTTCTTCCTGTAATAAACCTGCAGAAACTGAGGTGAGCCTGAATGAAAAGCTGGACTTCAATTACTCAGAATATAAAAGCGTTCTTCAAATCAACTTACTTACTCTTGATTCTGACCTTGTTAAGCAGGATACTTTGATCCAGTATTATGATACTTTGAAGAGTTTTTACCAAGCGAGAAATTACGAGCCGGTTTTTATAAAAAGTTTTGATGATAAAAAGCTCGTTGATTCGCTGCTGATATTCTTTGGCAACGCTGAAGAACATGGTCTGAATCCTGAACAATATCACTTCAGCAGCATCATAAGAGAATTTCATAAAGCTATTGATACTATTCCTAATGCCTTCAGGTATTCCAATCTTGCTAATACAGAATTTTTAATAAGCGATGCATTATTAAAATATAGTTATCACTTACGTTATGGTATGGTCAATCCCAAGCAAATATTTTCTGACACTTACTTCCTTCCCATTCATGATTCCTCCAGAAGTGACTTATTCCAGCCGCTCAAACAAGAAAATATTCTGCGGTATCTGTCGGATATTCAACCTGAAAGTAAAAGGTATAAAGACCTTCAGACGGCGTTAAAATATCAGATGCGATTTAGAGATTATGATTGGCCTGCAATTCCAATCCCCGCAAAAAAAATAGAAGCTGGTGCTAAAGACATTATAGTTTCACTTATTGTGGATCGATTGATCAAGCTGGAATATCTAGACACAGCTAAAGTTAAAATCGATGACTTCACACTTTATGATTCTACATTGGTTGAGTTTGTTAAGCAATTTCAAGTCAATAATGGCCTAATTAACGATGGAGTTATTGGAAAAAGTACGATCGAACGACTTAACGTAACGCCGCAGCAGCACATAAATACAATCAAGTTAAATCTTGAGCGATTTAGATGGAATAACTACTCTGACACTTCGCAATTTATTTTAGTCAACATTCCGGATTTTATTCTTTACATATATGATAATGGAAAAAAGATTTTCAGCACAAAAATTTGTACAGGAATAAAACGATCACCTTATTATGCAGAGCGCCAAAAAGTTTATAAGAAATCAAGACAATGGAAAGACAAGCCTGATGACTGGGAAACTCCAAATATGTATGGTGAAATTTCTCATCTCGTGCTTAATCCGACCTGGACTGTTCCACCGAGTATTATGCGTGAGGAAATCGCTTATAAATTGAAAAAGGACTCAACTTATCTACGGGATAAAAATTTCAAGGTTTATAAAAACGGTGAAGAAATTGATCCAATGACTGTTCAATTGGCGGATCTTCATTCAGATAATATTCCTTACAGGATTGTTCAGGATCCTGGTGCAGGAAATGCTTTGGGAAAAATTAAATTTATGTTTAACAATCCATTTGGAATTTATTTACACGATACTCCGAACAGACCACCTTTTAATATTTCCAACAGGGCAGTAAGTCACGGTTGTGTACGCGTCGAAAAACCTTTACCGCTTGCAGAATTTTTATTAAGGAATCATCCGAGCTGGAACATTAATTATTTGAAAATAGAGATCGGACAGAAAGTTGAAGATAAGTCAATCGTCTCAGAATATTATAAGAAGCGAAGTTCTCTCAGAAAATATGCAAGCCTGGGGGAAACAACTGATGTGATATTATCTCAAAAAACTCCTGTATATATTGACTACTACACAGCATGGGTTGACGACAATGGCGTAATACAATTCAGAACTGATGTTTACGATAGAGATAAAGTTCTATTAAACTATTTAGAATCAAAAAAGCTGATCTGATTATTTGGACTGTAAAAGTTTAACTTATTCTCAACTTACTTCAATAAAATCATTTTTTTAATCTGGTTGAATGAACCTGTCTGCAACCTATAAAAATAAACTCCTGAAGTTAAGTTGGAAGCATCAAACTCAACTTCATAACTGCCAACTGGTTTCTCTTCGTTAACCAGTGTTGCAATTTCATTTCCTAACACATCATATATCTTTAGTGAAACGAATGACGATTGTCCAATGACAAATGACAAAGTGGTAGTTGGATTAAATGGATTTGGGTAGTTCTGAAATAACTGAAATGTTTGAAGAATATTCTCTTCAACTACTTCTGTAGCGCCCGTGAATTCATAGCAGCCAATATCAAATCCGATTCCTTGAGGACGTAATACTCCATCTTTATCAGTATTCGGGGCTAATAGATTACTGCCAGTATCAATAGCCGGACTTGAAGGAATCAGGTGATAGTCGCCGATGCCTTCTGTTGGATTTACAAAGTAAGCAGATGCCTGACTCATAGTAATTTCAATATTATGATCTGCTGTATATCCTCCGGTGAGTGAATAATCAGTTGAAATATTATTCCGGATAATTACACCTGATGAAGGCGTTCCGTTTTTATGATCAGTAACCATAATCCATGGATCAGGTGAAGGTGTTAAATTATTATCGACAACAGTATTATTTATTATCGTACAATTAATAGCTCCATAAAATGATATTCCATGCCAGTGGTCTGTTATCACCAGATTGTTTTCAACAAGCCAGTTTTCAAATATTCCATCGAATAATCCAACTCCCTGCATATTACCTCTATATGGCTGGTTTGATTGAAATCCATCATCATGATTGTCATCAACATCAAAAGAATTTTTTATAATGTTGTATTCATAAACCACATCATCACCTAATCCCCGAATTCCATCACCGCGAAAATTCGCAATGAGATTTCCTGATACAATTGAATTTGAAGCTCCGCAACCGATTCCGTGATCAACCACGCTAATTGTATTATCAAGAACATTTAAATTTGATCCATCCATTACGATTCCATTGCCAGCACGAGCTAGCCACTCCAAATCAGTCCAGCCGGAGTTATCATCAGAATAATTAATGTCACAATTTTTTATGGTAAGGAAACTGCCGTCTAAGTTTATAGCATTCTTTCCATCAGCACCACTTGTGTATCTCGGTTTAATTTCAACTCCTATTAACTCCCAGTAACTGCAGTTATTAAAATTGATACTTGAAAAGATGACAGTGGCACTGATACTCGCTCTTATCACAACAAAGGAATTATTATTTTTTCCAGTGATAATCAGATTACCATACGATCCACTGAGAAGTGTAATTGTATCTCCACCTTGAACATTGTTAATACAGGTTAGTAATTCTGTTGAATTACTCACAATGAATTCAGTCGCATTTACTGACTGACTGTTAACAAGTAAAATAAATCCTGCAAGAAAATAAAGTGATGTTTTCATTTTCTTCGTCCCTACTTCATTAATAGCATAGACTTTGTTTGAATAAAATCTCCGGCAATCAATCTGTAGTAATAGACT
>JALONF010000256.1 GCA_025455085.1 Ignavibacteriaceae bacterium | reverse complement strand
TTCACAGAGCAGCGGTATCAAAGTGAAATCTATCGATGCGGCTTCGAAGGAAGCAGAAGTTATTTTAATCGCCGCTTCGCCGGCAGCTGTCGGAGAAATTGCAAAGCAGCTTGGTGATGTTAAGGACAAAGTGATCATTGATGCAATGAATTCAATCTCATCAAAACCAGCAGGCTTCAATAACACTTTCGAAGCTCTTCAATCATTAACTAAATGTGAGCATGTTGTTAAATGTTTTAACTCAACTGGATTTGAAAATATGGCTGATCCGATTTACCGAAATATTTCTATTGATATGTTTATGGCGGGCAGCAGTTTGAAGGCAAAACAAATTGCAACGCAACTATCTAAAGATGCCGGTTTTGCTGAGTGTTATGATTTTGGCGGTGATGACAAAGTTGCTTTACTTGAACAGTTTGCACTAGCCTGGATTAACCTTGCCATTTTTCAAAAGCAAGGAAGGAATATTGCATTTAAGGTTATTAAGAGATAGTTGAAATGTTTTTCTGTTTGTATTTAATACTATTTTCGTATTTAATCTTTAATCCCGGGTTTTAAAAATCTATGTCCAAAGTTTTAATCTTATTTGCACATCCTGCTCTGGAAAAATCCAGGGTTAATAAAAGACTTATGCTTAATTTTAAGTCTACATACAATATCACGATCAACGATCTATATGAAGAATATTTTGATTTTAATATTGATGTTGAGCGCGAGAAAAAACTACTTGTTGAACATGATATAATCATTTTTCATCATCCGTTCTTCTGGTACAGCACACCTGCATTACTGAAGCAGTGGGAGGATTTGGTTCTTGAGCACGGCTGGGCTTATGGTTCAAAGGGAACCGCACTGGTTGGAAAAAAGTTAATGAACATTATTACAACTGGCGGATCATCTCAGGCCTATACAAAAGAAAGTATAAATCAACACACTATCCGTGAGTTTCTATTACCGATTGAACAAACTGCAAAACTATGTGGAATGATCTATCTTCCGCCTTATTTAATTCAGGGCACACATCGGTTAACTGAAAAAGAAATTGAAGATCATGCAAAAAATTATAATCAGCTCTTAAAAAATTTTAGTGAAGATAAATTCAGTATTAACGATTTACTTAGCTACGAAACTTTTAATGAGTTTCTCCAAAAATAATTTTTAATTTTTCATTCTTAATTGTTAATTGACCTATGCATAACGATACATTTTTCTTCCAGGCGCTTGTTTATTTAACAGCCGCTGTTGTTTCAGTTCCAATTGCAAAAAGGATCGGTCTTGGTTCCGTGCTTGGCTATTTAATTGCTGGTGTGATCATCGGGCCAACAGTTCTTGGATTAATTGGTACTGAAGGTCAGGACATAATGCACTTCGCCGAGTTCGGAGTGGTTATGATGTTGTTTGTAATCGGGCTTGAGCTTGAGCCATCACTTTTATGGAGAATGAGAAATTCAATTGTTGGGCTCGGTGGTCTGCAGGTATCTTTAACCTCACTCGTAATTTTTATCATCTCCATCGCTTTGGGCATTTCCTGGCAAGCAGCTTTAGCACTTGGTATGACTTTATCTCTATCATCTACGGCAATCGTTTTACAGACTATGAATGAAAAGGGATTGATGAAATCAGCTTCGGGACAAAGCTCATTTTCTGTTTTGTTGTTTCAGGATATTGCAGTTATACCTATGCTTGCCATTTTTCCTTTGCTGGCCACACAAGTTGTTCAGTCCGGAGAAGATCATCACACTCTTGTCGGTTCATTACCTGGCTGGGCGCAAACCCTTGTTGTGCTCGGTGCAGTTGCATTGATAATTGTCGGTGGAAGATTTCTTATTCGTCCAGTATTCAGATTCATCGCTCAAACCAGAATGCTTGAAATATTTACGGCAGCATCTCTGCTTCTGGTAATTTCAATTGCTGTGCTGATGACACAAGTTGGGCTTAGTCCTGCTCTGGGCACATTCTTAGCAGGAGTTGTTCTGGCAAACAGTGAATACCGTCACGAACTTATAAGTGATATCGAACCCTTCAAAGGATTGCTTCTTGGTTTATTCTTCATTTCTGTTGGTGCCTCAATAAACTTCCAATTGATTATTGATTCACCACTACTGATTGCTTCTTTAGTTGTATTACTAATGACAATAAAAGGGCTTGTATTATTCATCTCCGGAAAGTTTTTCAGAATAAGTACAGATCAGAACTTAATTTTTTCTGTTGCACTTTCTCAGGTTGGTGAGTTTGCATTCGTTTTGTTCTCATTCGCTGCACAGAACAGCATTATTGATTCAAATATCATAAACGTAATGGTTGCCGTTGTTGCTCTTTCGATGGCAATGACACCGATTGTAATTGTGCTAAATGAAAAGTTAATTCTACCACGTTTCGGAACAAAAGAAAAAGATGAACGTGAATCTGACACTGTTGATGAAGAAAACCCTGTTATCATCGCGGGTTTCGATAGATTCGGGAATACTGTCGGTCGTTTGTTGAAAGCAAACGGAATTGGTACTACTGTTTTAGATTTTGACTCAGACAGGGTTGATGTTTTAAGAAAGCTTGGTTTGAAAGTTTACTACGGTGATGCATCGAGGCACGAATTACTTCACGCAGCCGGAGCCGAGAAAGCTAAGATCATAATAGTCGCATTCGAAGACCCGGAAAAAAATTTAGCGTTGGTTCACACTGTTCAGAAACATTTTCCACATCTTAAAATTGTAGTTAGAGCTGTAGACAGAGGTGATGCTAATAAGCTGATCAATTCGGGTATTAATGATGTCTACAGAGAAACAGTTGATACATCATTACGTCTTGGAATCGATGTGATGAGATTGCTCGGAGTTCGCGCGCATAGAGCCCATCGTGCGGCCCAGACTTTTCTTAAACACGATGAAAATGCATTACGTGATCTTGCAAAACTTCATAAAGACAGAAAAGAATATCTGAACGCTGCAAGAGAGTATATCGCTGAACTTGAAGAAATAATTCGGGCAGATAAAGCCGAACCTGACCTTGAAAGAGATGCCGGCTGGGATGCGGAGTCGTTAAGAGAAGATGTATTAACAGGACAATTTAAAGTTTATAAATCGGATTAATAAATCTATTCTTTATTAATTATTTTTTTAATCTCCTTTACCATCAACGGAAATGCTGCTTCAAGAATTCCGTGATCGTATCCATCAAGTTCATAAAGCTTTGTTTTCTGATGTCCATTTAATTTCATCATTCTCATTAGATATGCATTTTCCTCGTAACGTCCGAGCAATTCTAATTCACGATCGCCGGTTATTAAAATTAATGGTGGCGCATCTTTTCTAACATGATATAATGGTGCAAATTCATCTATAATTGGCTGAGTACCGGGAATTCCTCTTTCTTCACGAATTGTAAAGTGTGTGATCGCATGTCCGCTTAGGGAAATCAAGGCCGCAATTTTATCAGCCTCAACACCGTGAACTGCAAGCCATTTCCTATCAAGACCAAGCATTTTTACTAAATATCCTCCTGCAGAATATCCGCTGACAAATATTATTGAAGTATCTCCGCCATAATTATTTATATTCCTAAAAACCCAGGCAACTGCTGCTGCTGCGTCTTCAATATATTCGGGGGCCTTTACTTTTGGAGATATTCGATAGTTTACACCAACAACAGCAAATCCTTTTTCCTTTAATGCCTCAGGTATTTCTTTTTCTCCACCCGTTAAACCGCCGCCATGAAACCAAACAACAACCGGAAAGTTCTTCGTGTTTGTTGGATAATAAAGATCGAGCTTGCATCGTTCGTTTTTGTAATTATCTATCTGATTTGTTGAATTAGTGTAATATGGAATGTTAGTAATTGTTT
>JALONF010000022.1 GCA_025455085.1 Ignavibacteriaceae bacterium | reverse complement strand
AGATTAATAATAAATTATTTTTCAATACAATTCATCAACAAAAATAGGAGATGCTATGAAAACTTTCTTTACTTTTTTTGTATTCCTGCTTTTCTCATTAAGTGCGATAGCTCAAGAAGCTATCGTATATCATGTAGTTCCACCTGATTATACAAATACACCGGGTAATGGAACATTTCTTAGTCAATTTTCTACTTCAGCAAGAACCTATCAGCTATTGATGCATGAGAGTTTACTTGCTCCAATTCTCAATAAGCAGATTTATGCAGTCAGTTGGCGCCTTCCGACTTCAGCTACTGCTAACTGGCCGACTGCAGATGTAACATTTACTAATTACGATTTTTTCCTTGGTCAAAGTGTTGATATAGCTAATATGAGCACAACAGATTTTTCGGCGAATTTTGTTGGCCCTAAAAAACAGGTAAGATCCGGTAGCTTAACCGTACTTTCTAATTCATATACATTCGGGAGTACTCCAAACAACTGGGGTCCGGAAATGACTTTTATTGTTGACAGTATGTATGTTTATACGGGAGGAAATTTACTTATTGAACTTCGTCATGAAGGATTTACAGGAACGTCCAGATCTTTAGATGCATTAACGACTTCAACATCAGGTTATGGCACTTTGTTCAGAGCTTGCTGGGGTAGCGGATATACTGCTAATTCAGGTTCACAGGGCAATTTTTGTATTGTAAGGATAACTGCAGATGACCCAGTTCCGGTTGAGCTTACTTCTTTTACAGCTACCGTTACTGGATATAATGTTTTATTGCAGTGGACGACAGCAACAGAATTAAATAATTCTGGTTTCGAAGTTGAAAGAAGAACAACCGATACTAATTATGACTACAACCGAGCAGAGAAGTTATTTATTTAATGATGCAAAGCTTTCTGAAGGAGAATATATTTATAGGTTGAAACAAATTGATTTTAATGGTCAATTTAATTTCAGTTATGAAGTTGAGGTTGAGATTATCGCTCCAGCTGTTTATGCACTAGAACAAAATTATCCGAATCCATTTAATCCTTCAACTACTATTAACTACAGCATTGGTGAAGCAGGTATTGTAAAAGTAGCTGTTTACAATTTACTCGGTCAGGAAGTAGCATTGATCGTTAATGAATTTAAGGAAGCTGGTTTGCACTCTGTTAATTTCGATGCTGCACAGTTAACAAGTGGTGCCTACTTCTACACAATTGAAACACCACAGTTCAAACAAACAAGGAAAATGCTTTTAGCTAAATAAAGTTTGACTTAAGAAATTTTATTTCTTTTAAGATTAAGCCGCCCTAAAATATTTCAGGGCGGTTTTTTTTAATTATTTTACTTACTTATGAATGCTACTTATATTGCAAAGGTGTTGAAGATAAATATCAAGGTTAGTCAATGAAAAAACCTATACTAGTTACAGGTGGTGCGGGCTTTATTGGAAGTCACCTTGTTGATTTATTTGATAAAGACAATGTCGATTATTTGGTCCTGGATAATCTTTCCGCTGGTTCAGTAAAAAACATTCCAATTGCAGTTGCTCAGAATCGTTTCGTTAACAGCGATGTTAAAAATTATCAACTGATTCAAGAATTAATTAATTCCGCTTCCTGTGTAGTCCATTTAGCGTGCAATGTAGGAGTAAGAAATGTAATAGCTTATCCGCTCGAAACTATTGAAACAAATATCAATTCACTTAAACAAATAGCATACTACTGTTCGCTTAATAATATACCCCTTGTGTTTTTTTCAACTTCACTGGTTTACTCTCCAGATAAAGAAAGGAAAGCACAATTCGCTGAGTCAGATCAAACACATACTTTGGGATTTCATCCCGTATCAATGTATGTTTATTCAAAAAAGATGGGGGAGTTGATATGCGAATATTTCCACCGCACAATGAATCTCAGCTATATTATAATCCGACCATTCAATATGATTGGAATACGCCAACGAAGTGATTCCGGCATGGTTGTGCCGTCTTTTATAAGGTCTGCCATATTAGAGGGAGAAATTCATATTTTCGGAGATGGTAAGCAGACCCGAACTTTTAGTGATGTAAAAACAGCGGTAAAGCTGCTCTGGCAAATTATACAGAATGAAAGATCGTACGGACAGATTTTTAATCTTGCCACAACAGAAAAAGTAACATCCATCTTTGAACTCGCTAAAAGTATAACTGGATTAATTGACAAACCAATTAAAATAAAGACAAAGCCAATTAACGAAGTCTATGGGAATAATTATATTGATATTCAATATAGATCTCCATCATTAAAAAAGTTAAGGAACTACGTCCGGGAGTGGAAAGAAAGAGACATAAGTGAAATTCTTGTGGAAATAATTGAGTATGAAGGAAGTCATCTGAGTAAAATTGATTAATCATTTTTTATATGCGACCAATATTGGTACCGAACATAATTGCAATCTTACAGGTTATACTTGTTCTGCCACTCAGCTATCTTCTAACCCGGTTAACAATAATTCTGGCTAAAAAAGTAAACTTTTTCAGTCATCCCAATCCAATAGTTGAAAGTCATAAAAAACCAATTGCCTTTGGGGGTGGAGTAGCAATTGGATTATCTTTAATTATTTTTTTACTGATTAATGCTGTAATATTCAAGTATTCGGAACTCTTCATAATAATTCTTTTATCCGTGATGGCAGCCGGTTTAATGGACGATATATATAAGCTATCACCTGTCAAAAAGCTGTTGCTTCAGGCTGTCGCATCTTTACCTTTTTTGATTTTCTTTACAAATGCCTCAGCATTTATGCTATTCATTTATCTGCTAATAATACTGACTGCCCAGAACTCCTGGAATCTAATTGATATTATGGATGGATTGCTTACAGGTATCGCCACCGTAATTTTTCTTTCAGCCGGAGTGATCATTAGTGGTATTGCAGGACTTTTGCATCTTTCAGAATTATCCTTTGCAATAGCTTTTAGCTTACTGGGTTTCTGGTTCTTAAATAAATCACCGGCAAAAATATTTTTAGGAGAAACGGGAAGTTTACTTTTAGGAAGCTTTTATGCTTATTTAGTTATAATGACTTCTCAAATAAATATGGTAACAGCTGGCTTTTTACTATTGCTGGGATCAATACCATTTTTCGAATTAATATTTTTAATCATTGAAAGAACCAGTAAAGGGATTCCGTTCTATCAGGGAAGTCCGGATCACTTTGCATTAAGAATGCTTCATAACGGGTTTACTGTTCCGGCGATAAATAAAAAAGTTATTATTATATGCGCTTTTTATTCTTCAATTACTGTTTTACTGAGCCTGATATCAAACCATTATTTTACTTTAGGCATCTGTCTCTTATTCGATTTGATTTTTGGAGTAATTGGCTTCTATTATTTTAATTCTCTACCTGCACGTGAAATGCCAAAATGAATCAAGGTTCATTGCAAACCAGGTATTTGATAATTGGCGCTGGTTTAAGCGGACTCAGTACTGCCCATAATCTTGGCTCTGATTATGTATTGATAGAAAAATCCGATTCACCTGGTGGTACTTCAGGGACTTTAAATTATAAAGAATTCAAACTTGACAATGGTATTCACGTTTTATATTCTAATAATAATTCTGTGATTGACTGGTTGCAGGATTCTATCAAGATTCAATTATTAGAAAAAAAACGGAAATGTTCTGTCTGGATTAATAATTCTTTTGTGCCATTCCCGGTTCAATATAACCTGGCAGGTTTACCTATTGGTGATCGTTTGAGTTCATTTTTTTCTTTAGTCAGACCTAGAATAAAGAAGCAGATGTTTGAGAACTTTGAAAAATATTCTCAGGCTGCTTACGGTGATTACCTTTTGGACAAATTTGTACGGCCTTACAATGAAAAATTGTTTGGAGTTCCACTTTCACAACTGAACACTGACTGGCTGGGTAACTATGTTCCTAAGCCTTCCAGGTTTAAAATGCTAATTAGTGTCTTAGGTATAGTCAGTGGTGATTACGGCAGGAATTCTATTTTTTATTATCCTCAAGATGGCGGCATATCAACAGTTGCAAGCAAGTTATCGTCGTCGCTCAGAATTACTCCTACTTATAATTCTAGTCTTATTCGTATAAATTTGGAAAAAAGAAAAGCTCTCTTAAACGATCAAACTGAAATAGAGTATAAATATCTGATTAACACGATGCCCCTTGACACTTTTATTACAATAATTGAAAATCTGCCTAAAGAGATTGCAATCGTTGCAAAACAACTAAGAAAAAATTCTACTACACTTCTTCATATCCTTGGTAAAGGAAAAATCAGCAGGCAGGAGCATTGGATTTATGTGCCGGATTCAAGTATCCCATTTTACAGAATCACAATTCCTGGAAATATAAATTCGGCGAATTGTCCTACCGGGCTTTTTTCACTCACACTTGAGTTTGGAGGTGATGTTTTTAAAAATTTGGCTATGCTGGAAAATAGTCTCTCAGCTTTAACAGCGATGGGTATCCTGCATCACGATATCAAGGAATTGGAATTTCAATGGAAATTATTGAACTGCGGCTATGTTATTTACGATGAAAAGAGAGAATCATCGTTAGAAAAAGTATTCTCATTTCTTCGAAGTAATAAAATCTGGTCAATTGGCAGATATGGTGCCTGGGAGTATTCGAATATGGAGGACGCAATTCTTCATGGAAAAAATATTGCCAGTCAAATATTAAATCAAGCCAGAACTTGTTTATGAATAATAATCAAATCGTTTTGACAATTGATATGGAAGACTGGTTCCACTCACTGGATTATAATCCATCGAGCTGGAGCAATTACCAAAGACGAGTTGAATTTACTACTAACAAGATCTTAGAGTTGCTTGAACAAAAAAAATCCACCGCCACTTTTCTTATTCTTGGCGATGTTGCTGCTAATCATCCCGACTTAATAAAACAGATATATCGAGCCGGTCACGAAATTGGTTCGCATGGATTTGATCATAAATTTATTTATCAACAAACCAAAGAAGAGTTCAGGGACGATCTCAGGAGATCAATAAATTACTTATCTGATTTGATCGGGAAAAGAATAGTTACTTTTCGCGCACCATATTTTTCTATTACAAAAAAAAGTTTTTGGGCATTTGATATCCTGAAGGAAGAAGGAATTAAGATTGATTCGAGTATCTTTCCTGTTATCAATCACCGGTATGGTATACCTGATAATCCTAGATTGCCCTATCAATTAAGTAATGGTTTATGGGAATGGCCAATTACAACTTACAAAACTTTTTTAGGAAATATACCGTTTGCAGGAGGATTTTATTTTAGATTCTTTCCTGGATTTCTGCTGCGCTTCTTTATCTCATCACTTCAAAATAAACAAGAACCCATATTATTTTATTTTCATCCCTGGGAGTTTGATTACGAGCAGCCAAAAGTTGAAAATATTTCTTTTTTCTTAAATTTCAGGCATTACTATGGATTGAAAAATAACTTCTCTAAACTCACTGAACTGTTAAATAATGTGAGTACAATATCCATTAGTGAAGGAATTGATTTATTGAAATAAATGAAACAATTGGTTCTATTTTGTGAATTTGTCCTAAAGTCATTAAAAGTAATTAAGCCAAGCTCTACAATCCTCAATTATGACATAACCAGTTCTTCAAACCACAATTGACGCAAGCTTTGAAAAGTGACGGCAGGAATCTTATGACCCCTCAATAATTCTTGATTAAGTTAAAAAATTATGATGGTATTATTCTTGCAATAATTAAAAACAAATTCAGTGGTTGGGATGAAGCTGAATCTGTGGTTGCAGATTCCTTCAAGTAAATTATTTCAAAAATTAAAACATATGGTGGTTAGCATGGCATTAGCAACAGTAACTTTCTTCGGAGATCATACCAGTTCGTATGGTGTTCCTAAAACATTGTACAGCTATTTGATAAGTGTTTCTGTGAACCAGGCTATTGGTGACAGAGATAAAATAGTAAAGATAACTCCTCTATCTGAAGGAACTCCAAAACCTGTGAGAGAATTACCATTCATAATAAAAAACTCGGATTGGAAGAAAGCCATATTAGAAGCTTTTTTCGTTTTGGAGGGAATGGATTGTCTTAAAGGACTGAGGAATCACAAAAGCATTGTTCAGCTTGAAGGACAAAGCCATCTTGTTGCATTAAGTGCCTGAGTACATTAAGAACATTTATTCTTAGTCGAAAATTACTCTGTAACTGAGCTTGTAACTATTGAACTTTCTGACCTTTAATGCGGATGGTTTGTGTTCTGCTTGAACGAGGGTATCTACTCTTCAAACCACCTTTGATTACAACACCGGTGCCTAGAACAAAATCATTAAATCTAACAACATATTGTCCTGTAGGGAGCCGGACATGATTAATCAAGGCTCCCATCAAATATAATCTGAGCTCATCAAGATTCTGAATATCATAAATGTTTTTTGAGATGTGGTCCTGAAGAATTTGTGCTGCAAATGAATGCAGGACAATGTTTCCATTTTTGTCAATGATTCCGAATTTGCTGCCGACTCTATGAAATAAACCAAGATTGGCATCGCTCCATTCCTTAGAAGTAAAATAAACATCATTTCTCTTCAATATAAATTTATAATTTGAAAAGACTTCTGTTTCAATTCCAAATTCATCTGCCAGCGCTTTTAGTTTTTCTTTAAAAACATTGTCATCGTGATTGTGCATGGTCATCACAAAATGTTTCTTCCATTTAATTTGCTCGGTTGCATTTGTTTCACCGGTTTTTTTTAGTTTGATGAGGAAGAATCCATCCGAGTCAACTTCCCATGGAAATATTCTGATAGCCTTGTTTAATCTATAATCAAGCTGCACTCCAAGATATTCTGTCAATCCCTTATGATGTTTTACCGGAATATCAACTGCTTCAACATCAACCGGATATTTTTCAAGAATTCTACTAATTATTAGTTCATTTTCTTCCGGTGTAAGCGAGCAGGTTGAATAAACTAGTTCACCGCCGACTTTTAACATCTTAATTGCTGAGACTAAAAGCTTATTCTGAATTTCAACTAAATTATTAACACGTTCAATCGACCACCACTTACCCACTTCATTCTTTTTCTGGATGATACCAAGACCGCTGCAAGGTGCATCAACGAGAATTTTATCAAAGTACGAATTGTAGTATTTGCTTAAAATTTCTCCTCTTGAATTAAGCACACCATAATTGAGGAAGTTCATTTTATCAAGATTAAATACTAAAGCCTTAATCCTGTCTATTTCTAATTCATTAACGATTAAGATTCCCTTGTTGTCCATCATCTCAGCTAACTGAGTCGTTTTTGAGCCCGGTGCAGAACATAAATCCAGAACTAAATCGGTTGATGTTGGATTTAGCACTAGTGGCGGAAGCATTGAAGTTAATGCCTGCATATAATAAAATCCGAAAGCTATTTCAAGAGTACTTCCAGCAAAGTCAAAACCATCAATTACTTTAAGAGCGTTTGATGGATATGGAATATCTTCAGTTTTGATTCCGTAAATATTAAATAATCTCGTCGCGAGTGTTTCCCGCTTTATTCTTCTTTCATTAACCCGGATGTATTTAGCAGGATTCTCATCTATAAAGTCGCTGTAGTTTTTTGCAGCATCTTCGCCGAAGGTAGAAGTAAGGTATGAGTAAATTCTATCTGATACATTTGAATATGCGCTCATAGTCTTGTCAGATTAAGCTTTTTGAAGATCTCATTTAAAACAGAAGTGAAATTTTTTCCATTATTAAATTTTTTCAGATAATCTTTTTTGATTTCCTGGAGCAACTCATCCAGATATTGCTCATATTCTTCAACAGACTTTTTAATGCTGCTATTTTCAGCAGGTATTTTAATCTTATTCTTTCTTTGCCGGCTGGCATATACAAAATATTTTGCTTCAAATAGATTGTTAAATGTAAGAACAAAATCGCCGGCGGCTGAAGAAACTTCGTAAGAACCGAAAAACTCTTTTCCTAAAACCAACACTTTTTCCGGAACCTCTATTACGCTGATACTTTTTGTTTTGATAAAATCTATTGGAAAACTTTTTAATCCGGATAAGGATAGTTCTTTACTTTTACTGAAGATGAAATCTTTCTCGCTCAATTTTTAGCTAATCTTGCTTAAGAAAGTTTTTATTATACTTTGCATTTCATTAGTATCACCATACTTCTGGATGGTTAAAAGTGGCGAATCACAACCGGTAAGCATTGAAGAAATTTTTGGGGCGGATGAAACATGAAGTGCAAGAACTGCGACTTTTCTGTGATATAAAGCATAGGCTATTTCAATTCCTGTTTCTAAATCAGGATTTGAAATCTCAGCAATTACAAGCTTGCTTCCATCAATCCATTTTAGATTTCTTTTATAAGTTTGTTGATCTGAAAGTGGTATGGTGCTGCTGAACTTACTGCTTACCGCAGCTAATGCGGTATGGCCGAGACTTTCGATAAACTCGATAATATTTTTAAGAAGCTTCTGATGAGCCTGGCTGCCCCATTTTGTCCCCGTACAATATATTATCATGGTTAGCTTTTTAAAATCTGTTCGTAATATTCTTCGTAGAGTGGAACTACTTTCGATTTATCAAATTTGTTTACTGCTCTCTCTCTAGAGTTTTCTGAAAAGAGCTTATACTTTTTTTCATTACTTAAAAGCTCAAGAGTATACTTTGCCATTCGGTCAACATCTCCAATCTCTGCAATAAAACCCGTTTCATTATGCTTCACTAATTCAGGAAGTCCGCCAACACTTGAACTGATAACAGGTAAGCCGCAAGCCATAGCTTCGAGAGCAGCAAGTCCGAAGCTTTCTGATTGAGAAGGGATGAGAAATAGATCAGACGATGATAAAATTTCCACCAAACCTTCCTGTTTACCGAGAAATTTTACCGAATCACCTAAATCCAATTGTCTTGTTAATCTTTCACACTCTGATCTATCAGGCCCATCACCAACAAGAATTAATTTGGATGGAATTTCTTTTTGAACTTTTTCAAATACTCTAATAGTATCAGGTACACGCTTCACCGGTCTGAAATTGGAAGTATGCACGAGAATTTTTTCACCCTTTGGCGCAATAGTTTTCCTGAAATCACACGTGCTTTCCGGTTTAAAGAAATTAGTATCAACAAAATTTGGTATTACCCTGATATCTGCTTCGATAGAATAATTTGTGATTGTTTTCTCTTTTAAAAAACGGGAAACAGTAGTTACACCATCACTTCTTTCAATGCTAAATTTTACCAGCGGAAGAAATGAGGGTTCTAACCCGACAAGTGTAATATCAGTTCCGTGCAATGTTGTAAAAATTTTTAAGTCTCTGTTACTTCTCAGCATCTCCTTAGCAAGGTAAGCGCTTGTTGCGTGTGGAATAGCATAATGAACATGCAGTAAATCGAGTTTTTCAAATTCAGCAACTTCCACCATTTTACTAGCAAGCGAAAGCGAATAAAGAGGAAATTCAAATAATGGATAGGTACTTATCTCAACTTCGTGGAAAACAATATTTTCTACATAATGTGAAAGTCTGAATGGAAGTGCATAACTTATGAAATGAACTTCATGACCGCGAAGTGCTAATTCTTTCCCTAATTCGGTGGCAATAACTCCACTTCCGCCGTAAGTAGGATAACAGGTAATTCCGATTTTCATTTGATTATTCCGGGGGTATTGGTTCTATAAACAGGAACAAATATAACCTAAATTTAATGAAGTATGAAGCCCCATTTATTTCAATTGAAGTTATCATAAATCTATATTTACAAAAAAAATAAAAATGAATATTCTTGCAGTCGGTCAATCGGTTGTTGACATAATTATTGATAGAGATGACATATCAATAAAACCTGGAGGCATTTTTTACACAGTAGTTTCATTTTTAAGTCAGTTGCAGCAGGAGGATAAAATATTTTTATGCTCAAGTATTGACAAAGAAAACGAGATTCTGTTCAAACATGCTTATGATAAAATAGAAAAGAAATATCTTTATTATGTTGAATCAATTCCAAAAGTAGAGTTAGTGGTAGATGTAACAGGTGAGCGAAAAGAGACCTACTCCCAAACGACTCAAAATCTTTTAGTACCTTCGGTTGATTTAAATCGCTTTGATGGTATCCTGATAAATATGATTTCCGGTTATGATGTATCGTTATATCAGTTAAAAAATTTACGAGCGAATTATGACGGATTGATTTATTTTGATGTTCACACTTTCAGTCGCGGTGTTGATAAAAACTTAAATAGAATTTTCAGAAGAATTGAAAACTTTAATGAATGGGCTGGTTGCATTGATATTCTTCAGGCAAATGAATCAGAAATGCTAACCCTCTCTGATCAATTAAATGAAGCGAGCATAGTTGACGAATTATTCTCTTATGGAATTAGGCAGGTAATAGTAACCAGAGCAGAAAAAGGCGTGACAGTTTTTTATAAAGAACAAAGTTCGGTTAAAAAATTTCACAAGGAGGCTTTGAAAACAAATGTTGTTAATAAAGTCGGCTGCGGTGATGTTTTCGGTGCTGTTTATTTCTATAATTATATAAAAAATAAAAACGTAACTTTAACTCTGGAACAGGCAAATTTAATTGCAGGTGTTACTACAACTTTAAAATCGATAGAAGAGTTCCTGGATTTAAAGCGATATGCAAATGAATGGATTAGTAAAAAATAGGATCCTGATAACAGGTTCGAACGGAATGCTTGGACAGCGGACTGTCCAATTCTATTCTTCAAGAGATAATGTAGAATTACTTGCTACATCAGTTGAAGAGAAATCATTTATTGATTCTGTAGAATATATTTCTTCCGATATTAAAAACAGAGATAGTATTAAAAAACTTATTCACGACTACTGTCCTGATTTTATTGTTCATACCGCAGCATTTACTAACGTGGATCTCAGTGAGAAGCTTCGCGAGGATGCCTGGAAAATAAACGTAAAGGGAGTTGAGTATATTGCTGAAGCAGCCAGAGCAATAGATGCTCACATCATTCACATCTCAACCGATTATATTTTTGATGGGAAGGATGGTCCTTATGATGAGAATGCTATTCCTGATCCGGTTGGATATTATGGAAGGACTAAGCTTGCAAGTGAAAATACGTTGAGGATAAGCGGAACTTTCTTCACCATACTCAGGACAAATGTTTTATATGGAATTGCACCTAACAGCAGACCAGATTTTGTACGCTGGGTATTGAACTCGTTAAGAAATAATGAGCAGATAAGAATAGTTAAAGACCAGATAAACAATCCAACCTTTATTGATGACCTTGTTCAGGGAATAAACAAAATTGTTGAATTCAGAAAAACCGGTGTTTACAACATTGGCGGGCAGGAATTTTTGTCACGCTTAGATTTTACTAATAGAATTGCTGACTTTTTCAAGCTGAATAAAAAATTAATCCAGCCAATCACGACTGAAGAACTTAAACAACCAGCACGAAGACCTTTAAAATCCGGATTATTAATACTAAAATCTGAAACAGAATTGGGTTATAAGCCTCACACAATTACCGAATCTCTTGCAGCAATGAGGAAAGAATTAAATCTTTGAGCCTTTCCGAGAAATATGACTACTTTATTTTTGATCTCGATGGAACTATCTACCGTGGCGAACACCTCATTCCTCGTGCAGATGAAGTTATCAATCATTTGAAAATTATTGGGAAGAAAATTGTATTTGTTTCAAACAAAACTACAGGTACAGCAAAAAATTATTATTATCTCTTGAAGAATTGGGGTTTAAATGTTGCGGAAGATGAGATCATAAACTCAACTATCGTGGTCACGAATTACTTGAAGCGAAATTTTAATAGTGATAAGTTTTTTGCAATAGGGGAAGATTCTTTTATCGATGAAATTGAAAAATCCGGATTAAAATTTTCAACTAATACTGATGAAGTAAAAATAGTACTTGTTACACTTGACCGTACACTTAACTATCAAAAACTTGAAATTGCTGCGCGAGCTCTTGAAGATGGTGCAAAGTTTTTTGCTGCAAATATTGATGATACCTGTCCGGTGGATAATGGAGAAGTTATTGATGCAGGCTCAACAATATCCGCACTTGAGAAAAGAACACACCGGAAGCTTGAACTTCATTTTGGCAAGCCATCTGAGTTTATGTTCAATGAAATAAAAAGGCGGCTTCAATTCATTCCTGAGAAAACATTACTAATTGGCGACCGGCTTGAGACAGACATCACTATGGGAAACAGATTTGGAATAGATACAGCATTAGTCAGCACTGGTGTGAAATATTTTCCGAATGGCACAGGAAACATAGTTCCAACCTACCAGCTAAATTCGGTTTTTGATTTACTCGATCAGAAAGCCTAATTTTTAGCACAAAATCAACACAACCTTTTCCCAAACACTCGAGTCTAATTCCTTAGTTATGGAAAGTACTAAATGCAGTTAAATGATACAGATCTGATAATTCAAGCGCAAAAGGGCAATCAGAATGCATTTGAGGAACTTGTGTATCGTTACGACCGAAACGTTCTCTCTATTGCTCTTAAGTATTCTAATAATGAAGATGATGCAAAAGATTTATACCAGGAAGTCTTTATCCGGGTTTACCGCGGAATAAAAAATTTTCGTTTCCAGAGTGAGTTTTCAACGTGGCTTTTCAGGATAACGACAAATGTCTGCCTTACTTATAAAAGCAGAAGCAAAGAACATCTGAAAGTTTCTATTGATAAAGATTTTGACGATGAAGAACATGAATTCAACACCACAAAAGAATTGGTTTATGATGGCTCAACACCTGAAGAAATTTCATCAGGTGCAAACCTAGGAGAAATTGTGAATGCTGCAGTTGAGTCGCTTTCACCAAAACAGAGAATGACATTTGTCCTTAAACACTATGAAGGTTATAAGATCAGGGAAATTGCTGAGATGCTGAATTGTAAGGAGGGCACGGTCAAAAAGTATCTCTTTGATGCGACAAAAAATCTGAGAAAAAAATTAAGTCCGGTTTATGCATAAAGCTAAACCAAATTACGGAGTAATTAATGAAACATAACGAATACAAACAACTGCTTCAGCTTTCTTTGTTCGGGGAATTAAAATCCGAAGAGCAAGTGAAATTGAAAGAACATCTCTTAATTTGCGAAGAGTGCAGAACTGAGCTGGAAGATCAAAAAAATCTTCTTGAATTAATTTCAGGCAAGAAAAAGGCTGCTGTTGATGAAGAAGTTTTATCAGCGGCGCGTTATCAATTAAGAGGTGCACTCAGATCAGAAAGATCAAACCAGAATATTTTTAATTCCGTAGCTGATAGCATCTTCCAATTCTTTCCAAGCCCGTTAAAATTTGCATTTGCTGGTGCTGCTATATTAATAATAGGTGTTTTAATTGGAGGAATACTTTTTAATCAATCTTCTCAAAATGAATTTATCGGTCAGCAGAATGGTGATAACAGGTTTGCATCATTAAGTGAAGACATCAGCATCTCTGAGGTAAGATTTATCGATTCAGATGCTTCTGATGGCGAAGTTGAATTTACTTTTCAAGCTTCAAGACCTGTTCATCTTAAAGGAAATGTTAACGATTCGCAAATTCAAAGTGTACTCACATATGCAATGCTTAATGAGCAAAATCCGGGGTCAAGATTGAATTCAATTAATGCGATGGATACTGAAACACCAACACAATATGATAGTGATGTTAAAAATGCATTGATCACTGTTATAATGACAGATGAAAATCCCGGTGTAAGAAGAGAAGCATTAAAACTTATGAACAAATTTCCTTACGACGAGGCTATGAAACAAACGCTTCTTTATGTTATCACGAATGATACAGTTTCGGGCTTAAGGATTGAAGCATTAATCGGGCTTAAGGATTGAAGCATTAAACTCACTAATAGAAGCAGGGGACAAAGGCTATAAGTTAAATCAGGATGAAGTGAATTTATTCAAGCAGAAATTACAACAGGATGAAAATCCTTATATCAAATTACGTTCAAAAACAATTTTACAGGAGTACAACTAAAATGAAAAATCTGACTATCCAATCAGTGCTGGTAATTTTTTGTCTCTTTATCTTCTCGTCAATCGATTACTCGTTTGCAGTTGATAAAGAAGGCTCATTCAATGTTCAAAAAGGCGACTTGCTGGATGTAAAAATTGAACAAGGAAATATCACAGTAAATACCTGGGATAAAAGCGAAGTAAAAATCTTTGCAAAAAATATAGATGACGACGAATCCGGACTTTTTACAATGGAGCAAAAATCCGGTAAAGTGGAAGTGAGATTTAAAGGGGACGATTCGGATGATTTCTCTTTGGAATTAACTCTACCGGCTGATTTATTGATTGATCTAAAAACTGGCGGAGGAAATGTAACAATCAATAATGACTTAAAAGCTAAAGTGAATATCATAACTGGCGGCGGAAATATTTCTGCGAAAAATATTGGTGGCAATGCAACAATTACAACAGGTGGAGGAAATATCAAGCTTGCTGATATTAATGGCGACGCTCAAATCACTACTGCTGGCGGTGATATACAATTAGGTACAATAAATGGAAAAGCAGACATTTCTACAGCAGGTGGCAATATTAAAGTTGGTTCTGTTAACAGCACTGCTAATATCTCTACAGCAGGTGGCAATGTTAATATAGGTACAGTTGGCGGAAATTTGGATGTTGCTACTGCCGGAGGAAATATAAATGTTGATGTAGTTTCAGGAACCGCTGA
>JALONF010000255.1 GCA_025455085.1 Ignavibacteriaceae bacterium | reverse complement strand
CCGGTTGAAGCATTGAGGGTTCTCGGAACTTCAATTCAAAAAGGTGAGCAGGCAAGGAGAGAACTTGCTGCATTGTTCGTTAAGCAAGGCTGGCAATATCCAGTTGATCTTCCTGATATTTCAACAAAGGAAAAAGCGCAATTGTTTATTGGATTGAATCCTGAAAAAATGAAAGCGGATAAAGAAGAATTTTTAAAGACTACAACAGTTATATGGGATGAGGAAGCTAGACAGCGGCAGGGTTACTTGTTTGATTATAAAACCAATGAGAAATAACTCAGTTTCATATTCAGAATAGGAAAAAATCGGGAAACAGGAAAATTCTATTTCCATATTTGGTAATTGTGTATCTAAAGTATAAAAGAAACCAATAATTCTGTAACATTTTACCCGGCATTAACATTGCTTGCTAATAATGAATTATTTATGTTTGTTCTGAGATGAAATTAAAAAGAATCCTCATATTAACACTTGCTTTTACTTTTCTGGTATCTACGATTGGTCTGCCTTTCTATTATCATTACTGTGAAATGATAGGAAAGAAATCTCTAAGTGCATGTCAGACTTGTGCAGAAGAAAATGAAGAAACTATTTCTTGCTGCGCAATGGAAGAATTAGATTTTAAAATTCAACTGAAAGCCGAAAACTCAACTTGCTGTATAGATGAGTTCGATTACAAAAAGATTGAAGACAATTTTTTCCAGACTATCACTTCCAATCTAATTCCAATAGTCTCGGTTATTACAGAACTTCATCTGTCCTCAATTGATTCTCAAAGCGAAATTAAGTTTTTAGAGCAAACTAATTACGATTTACCTCCTCCGAAATTCGGCAAGCAACTTCTAAATACAATTCACCAGCTTAAGATCGATTTACCTGTCTGCTAATCTTCTTCAATAATTGAAGAATTTCTCTGAGCGGCTTTTAGCTGCTTTACGAAAAAGTATAAACAAAGGACAGGAAAAATGAAATCATTAATATTTATGATTCTCACTTTGCTCGTAATTGATAAAAGCTCAGCACAAATGTTAACAGGCACAGTTTACGAGAAAGATGAAAATCAAAATGAAATACCTCTTGTAGGTACAAATATATTTTGGGCAGGAACTGAAGTAGGCACAACTTCGGACGATGCAGGAAAATTCGCTTTAAGAAGAGTTGGTGGAGATTCATTGGAATTGGTAATCAGTTATATTGGTTATAAACCTGCAACCATGCTGATAACCAAACAAATGGATAGCGTTAAAATTATTCTTTCGATTAACCGGGAACTCAACGAAGTTGTTGTTACAGGGACATCTCTTTCAAAATATATTGATCAGCTTGATGCGAGACCAATTGAAGTTATAACAAGCAAGGAACTTCTTAAAGCTGCCTGCTGCAACTTAGCAGAAAGCTTTACTACCAATGCAAGCGTTGATATTCAGTTCCAGGATGCTGTGACTGGTGCAAAACAAATTCAGCTGCTTGGCCTGGCTGGAATCTATACAAACATAATGTTTGAAAACATTCCAACATTAAAGGGAGTAACCAATACTTTTGGTTTAGGATATGTACCCGGGCCTTGGATGACAGCAATTAGTGTATCCAAAGGTGCAGCCTCAGTAGTCAACGGATATGAGTCAATTACTGGTCAGATAAATATTGATTACAAAAAGCCCGATGATATTGAAAGGTACTATTTTAATTTGTTTCAAAGTTCACATTTCAAAACTGATTTAAATGCAAATGCAGCAGTGCAATTATCGGAAAATCTTTCTACTATGCTGCTGGCTCATACGGATTTTGTTACCAAAACTTTTGATGACAATATGGATTCATTTGCAGATCAGCCGGAAGTGAAACAATTTAATTTTATGAATCGATGGAATTACCATTCATTTACAGGATATGATTCACAGTTTGGAGTTCAAATTATTAATGAAAAAAGAAATGCCGGGCAAATTTCTGAATCTCATTCGGGTACTCATACTGGACATCTGTACGATATAAATATTGACACCGAACGTTATGAAGTCTATGCAAAAAATGGTTATGTGTTCAGTGATGAGCCTTACACAAGTGTGGGTTTGATATTGAACGGTCAGTATCAGAATCAAAATTCATTATTTGGATACAGAGAATATAATTCGCGCTTAAGATCTTTCTACACCAACCTTCTTTTTGAAACAAAAACTAAAGACGAAATTCATGCAGTAACGCTTGGCGGCAGTTATGTGTTTGATCAATATGATGAAAAATTTAATGGCATCGATTATTTCAGGAAAGAATCAAGACCGGGAGTATTTGCAGAATATAATTTCTCACCTTCAAACCGGATTGCAATAGTGCCTGGTGCACGCGTTGATTTTCATAATCTGTATGGAACTTTGTTTACGCCGAGAATTCATATTAAGTACGGACTTGATGATAATACAACATTCAGGTTATCAGCCGGGAAAGGCTATCGTTCTGTAAATCTTTTAGCTGAAAACTTAAACTACCTCGCAAGTTCCCGTGAGTTTGTTGTGATAAATAATCCAACTTATGAAGAAGGCTGGAATTACGGATTCAATCTGACAAGATATTTTTCTATAAGCAATCGTGAATTAAGAATTACTGCCGACTATTACAGAACAGATTTCATTAAGCAAACAGTTGTTGATATTGACAGTGATGTGAGACAGTTGAGATTTTATGACCTTGATGGAAAATCATACTCGAACAATTATCAAATTGAACTTGCGTATGAATTATTTCTTAGGCTAGATTTGGTTGCTGCTTTTAGATATTCAGATGTGAAAACGCAATACGGTGATCATCTTTTAACTAAGCCGCTTGCCAGCAGATACAAAGCATTATTAACACTGTCTTATGCAACAGAAGACAGAGATTGGCTTTTCGATACATCCTTCTTGTTGAACGGCGATGGTAGAGTTCCTTCTACAAAAGAAAATCCGGTAGAGTACCAAAGGGCAGAAACATTCTCTGAATTTATAAACATAAATGCTCAGGTTACAAAAAAGATTGATGTAATCGATTTATATTTTGGTGTAGAGAATCTCCTAGATTTCAAACAGGATAATCCAATCATTGCATCCAATGATCCATTCGGCGAATATTTTGATGCATCGCTTGTTTGGGGCCCGATTGATGGAAGAAAATTTTATCTTGGTTTAAGATTAAGTGTTCTGTAATTAAAAAGCGTCATCCTGAGCAGTTCGATAAGCTCACTATAAACTCTGTCGAAAGATGATAGTAATAGAGAAAATTGTCGCACTTTTTCTGCGCTCAGTGTGACAAAGTAGGTAAAAACTTATAAATATAAAGGAGTTATAAAATGTTAAAACAATTAATAGTCATATTCACAATATTTCTCAGCACGTTAATATTTGCTCAGGAAAAACCTCAGGAGCAAAAGGAAGAAACACAACAGGATTCTTTAGTTCAAACATCTGAATCAATTGATACAAGTTTATCTGGTGATTCAAAAGAATTGAAAATCTGGAATAAGGTATGTCCTGTAATGGGGAACAAAGTTGATGTTGATGGACCAACTATTGAATACAATGGAAAACTTTACGGCTTTTGCTGTCCCGGCTGCGATGCAAAATTTAAAAAGAATCCTGAAAAGTATTCGAAGAATCTAAGTGAAGATGGAACAAAATTCATCGGAAGGAAATAAACAACACACGTCATTGCGAGTCCCGATTCTTCGGGACGAAGCAATCTGCAAAAAAATAGTGAGATTGCTTCGTCGTTCCAGCCTGCCGGCAGGCAGGTCACTCCTCGCAATGACAACAAATTAATTCATAATAAAACAAAAGGAGTAACACAATGTTCAAGCAACTCATATTCATTCTTTCAGCAGTTTT
>JALONF010000254.1 GCA_025455085.1 Ignavibacteriaceae bacterium | reverse complement strand
AATGTTGTTTGTGCAGCAGTTACCCCTGGAAGATGGGCTGCACCACCAGCTGCGGCTATAATCACTTTCAATCCTCTTTGAATTGCTGACTTGGAATATGCCGCATGCTGATTTGGAGTTCGATGTGCCGATAGAACTTTAACTTCATAGCCGATTTCAAACTCTTTAAGAACTTTCACTGCATCCTCCATAATCGGAAGATCTGAATCGCTTCCCATTATTATTCCAACTTCAATTTTTGTTTCACTCATTTTTTATCTCATTGTCTTGTTTGAATATTTTGATCTTCTATATCAATTTAACCACGATGTCTTAAGGGATTAAAACCCCTAATAAAATTATCTGATTTTGTTATCCACGCCCTAAAGGGCGTGGCAATTAGCCCCGACCTTTAGGTCTGGGAACATAAAATGTACAAAAACAACCTGGGCTTTAGCCCCATACCATGTAAAACGGTAAAGTTAATTTACCAGTTTATTAATTTTATTTCCTTGAATAACTTCATCAACAGGATGACCAAATTTATTTTTAAATCCTGCACTAATCAAGCTAAGCTCCGGCGAAACGTAACTTAAGAATTCTGTAGAAGAGCTGGTTTTGCTTCCGTGATGACCGACTTTGAGTACATCCGAATCCAGGAAATGCTGATACTTATTAGCATAAATATTCTCAACATCTTTTTCTACATCACCTGTAAAAAGAAAACTTGTTTCGCCATAAACCAGCTTAAAAATACCGCTGCGATTATTAGTTGATTCGTCAGATATATTAATAACTTCATCATCATACAAGAAGTAGAGTGCAGCTTTTCCAATTTCTATCTTTTCTTCTTTGAAGTAGCTTACAGGTATTCCTTTTACGCGGATAAATTCTTCAAATCTTTTGTCTTTACTGAGTGAAGTATCAATTTCCGGTTTAATGATCTCACCTATCATCCCTCCAAGAATTAAGGCAACGAAACCTCCGTAGTGATCTGAATCTATATGAGTAACAATTCCATAATCAATTTTGTTAATTCCTAAATAGTTCAGTAATGGAATTATAACCCTGTCTCCGTTATCAAAAGTAAAAGTTGTGTTGCCGGCATCCACTAAAGCGGTTTTGCCGTTGGGAAATTTTATGAGAAATGAATCACCCTGTCCGACATCAATCATAAGCACGCTTAGAAATTTATCAGGTAACAATTTTTTGTCATCAACAGACGATAAAAGGAACACGTTTGCTGTTATCAAAAGGATAAGTGCAATTTTAGCCCTGGCATTAATAAACTTCGCTAAATAATAAAGTAGAACTGCCAGCATCAGATAAAACAAAAATAGATCGATCAGCGAGTAATTGGTTATGCTTATAAATGAAAAGGAGAGATCACCGGAAAATTTTATAATATTTAAAATGAATCCGGTAAAAAGATCATTAGCCGCAGCAGAATAAACTGCAAGAAAAGGTACAGTTGCTGCAAAAAAGAGAGTAACAATCGCTGCAGCTATAATGAATCCTATGCTGGGAATTACAAAGAGATTTGTAAACAAAGCGATGACGGAATATTTATTGAAATAAAGAAGAGTAAATGGTAGTGTGCCAATCTGTGCACTTATCGAGACACCGCAGAACAGCAGAATGTATCTGAGAGATTTACTTTGAATATTCCACCTTTCAATTATATGATTCATATACGGAAGTAGAATTCCAATAGCGAGCACGGCTGCAAATGAGAGTTGAAAACCAGGGTTATAAAGTTCATTTGGATTGATCGCAAGTATTATTAGCGCAGCTATTGAAATTGAGTTGATGAGATTCGTGCTTCTGTTTGACAATAAAGAAACAATTATAACAATAGCCATAACTGTTGCTCTAACAACCGATGGTGGTGCACCAGTAAGCAGCATAAAACATAAAAGTCCTATGATCGTTAGTATAGATCTTAGGTATAAATTAAATCTCCCGAAAAGAAAAAGAAAAATTAGAATGATATATCCAACATGTAATCCTGATACTGCAAGTACGTGTACGACTCCCGCGTTAATGAACTGTGTTTTGGTTTGGTAATTAATTTCTCCTCTGTCTGCTAGCAGTAAGCCTCGAAGTAATGCGGCTGTATCAGGCGAGTGATATTTTTTTATCGCTCCATCAATCGCTTTTCGTATTTGATGAATGATATTCTCGAAAGAGCTGACTTCATAATTTAAAATTGTAATTGAAGTTATATCAGTTACACTCATCAATCCCAGAATTTCTTTAGATCTCAGGTAAGCGTCGTAATCATACTCACCGGGATTTCGCTTCTGCTTACCTTTGTAGTAATATCCTTTCACTTCTGCATAGTTGCCCGGTTTCAGTTCATTATATAATTCAATAGTTGCTTTGCTATCAAGCTTGGCTTTGCAAAGAATGTTAATCTCATCCTTAATAAAAAACTCATCAGAATACATTGAATCAACTTTCAGATAAAAGATAAGCTCATTATTTCTGATAAGATCGATCTTTGTGATTTCTCCCACTGCTGTTGTGTTTTTAACCTTATCAATTTTAGTTAGAAAAGGATCGAATGAAATTGCATTTTCCTTCGCTAAATAGTTACCGATTGAAAAAACTAAAATGCTCGAGACAAAAAAGATGGTTAGTGAATAGAGTGATTTATGCCCTAACTTCCTCATGAAAAGAAGTATTAAAACTGTGAGAAGAAATAGAAGTATTACCACAAAAATACTAATCTGAAAAAATTGTGCGGATAAAATTCCAGTAATGAAGATAATCGCGACTTTTATTACGGGGTAGTTCTTCATTTGCAATATTGAATTATTGCTTGTTTGACTTGAGAAATGTTTTTAACTGACTCAGCAATTTTTTTTGCCGATTTACCTGCTGTTATTGTAAGTGCAGGATTTCTTGTATGTGTCTTAATTGAAAGGTCTTCAAGATTCCCATGATCTGAACAGATGACCAAGGTCATTTTTTTTGAATCAACTTCATCAAGAAGAGTTAAGAGAAATTCATCCAACTCAGAAAATATTTTCTCAAATTCATTAGCAAGCCTTAAATGTCCAATGTGATCACTCAAATAATATTCGTATAAAGTGAATTTATATTTTTCAGCTATACGTAAAAGTCGTCTTGCAGCAGTTTTTGGTTTTATTACTTTGAGTTTATAACCCAGCCGCTGATTCCATCTCTCATTTGTGAGTTCGGCAGTTAAAGCATTGCCCACTCTCACATCAATTGCACGATTTAATCTTATGCCTGATAGCCGGCAGGTTAAAGTTGTAACACTCAGCCTCGTTCTGCCTGAATTAACATAATCAAAAAAAGCTTTCGGATATGCATTCGCAAAATAGCTTCCGCCAGTTTTATTCCGGAAATGAACGAGCAGACTTTCTTTTTCTAAAATAGGAATCGTTGTTGAATATGGATAAGGCCCGAAATGTTTACCAACAAACTTTGGAGCATTGAATCCGCAAAACAGAGAAGCCTGCCCCGTACCACTTTGCGGTAATCCTTTGACGCCAAGTGTTGCATCTGTTGGAAATAAAAAATGTGTGCCGTTGGATAAACTCTGATTTTCCAGAAATGGAATATCACCAAATATATTTTTGAAAGCTTTAAATCCATATTTGAAGAATGGGTTGAATCCATAATCCTTCTTCCCTATTCCAACACCATCAAGAAAAACCATCAGTATGTTATTCATCAATCTCAGATCATTTTTTTGATTCAACAAGAACTGTTACAGGTCCGTAATTAATAAGCTGGATATCCATCATCGCACCAAAGATTCCGACTTTAACTTTATCATCACTCAAATTTGATTTTACTCTCGATACAAATTTCTCATAAAGCGGAATTGCTTCGTCAGGTCTGGCAGCATCTATGAAACTTGGTCGGTTGCCCTTTGCAGTTTCACCATAAAGAGTAAACTGTGAAATTATCAGTATCTCTCCATCAACTTCATTAACTGATCTATTCATTTTATCCTCGGCGTCTTCGAAGATCCGGAGGTTACAGCATTTGTCAGCCACAAAAACCACATCTTCATCGGTATCACCTATTTTTATTCCTAAAAGAACAAGAAGACCTTTCCCGATTTCCTGATAATAGTTTTGCTCAGATATGGTAACCGATGCTGATTTAACTCTTTGAACGACCGCTTTCATTTCTTTTCTCCAAAAATAATGCGTTCAATATTCTGATAATCTTTAATCACTTTTATATTCTCATAATTATTTTTCGTCATAATTTCAATCACCTCTCCACTTTGCCCCTGAGCGACTTCAAAAAATAACTTTCCACTTTCTTTTAGCTTGACTGAAACCTTTGATGATATTTCTCTGTAAAAAGTAAGCCCATCTTTATTATCG